>JADDPV010000093.1 GCA_016781705.1 Rubrobacter sp. | reverse complement strand
AGCATCCGACTCATAATCGGACGGTCCCAGGTTCGAGTCCTGGTGGGCCCACTCTCCGAAATCACTCCGTAACAGCGCAGCCCACTACCACCCACCGCACCGGTTCCCTCCACCCATTTCTAGAACACCCAATATGTAGAGCGCAGGAGAAAATAAGCCTCCACATGTGCTGCCTAAACTCGAAACCCTACCGCCTCAAACCTGAGCTCTCCTCGCAGTCAACAGCTAGAGTTCAGCATTTTTAGCAGGGGATCCGTCATCCCTTGGGGGGAGGGATAAAAGGGCAAGAAATGGTAGTTCGGTGGTGCGAAAGGTAGAAGCGGTGTTGGTGCGTTGCGTGTTTCCCCAGCGTATGCAAGAATTTCCGTGTCGTGGGTCGAAGTGGGACGTAGTGGGAGGATCTGACCCTGGCCCTTTTAGGAGAGTACGAGCACAGCCTGGACGAGAAAGGGCGATTGACTCTCCCCTCCCGGCTGAGGTCCTACTTCGAGGGGGGAATTGTGATCACCAAGGGGGTAGACCGTTGTTTGTTCGCGTTCCCGCCCGACGAGTGGGCGGCGTTCAAGGCGAACATAAAGGCGAACGCGGACCTCTCCGCGAAGGGGCGCCAGTTGTCGAGGATGTTCTTCTCGATGGCTTTCGAGGCGATCCTGGACCGGCAGGGACGCGTCCTTATTCCCCAGAAGCTCGCCCGGTACGCGGGGCTCGACCGCGACGTGACCCTGGCGGGGGTGGACGATAGGTTGGAGATCTGGGCGACGGACGAGTGGAACCGCTACCTGGAGGGCGCCGACGAGTCTTTCTCCGACATCGTCGAGGAGTTCGCCGGGAGGGACCTCGGGGTTTGATGGCGGCCGGACACTACCCCGTGATGCTTGACGAGGCCACCGCCGCCCTCGATCTTAAAGACGGCGACCTCGTTGTGGACGCCACGTTCGGCGGCGGTGGTCACGCGCGCCGCATCCTCGAAAAGATCGGCCGTGATGGTCGGCTCGTTGGCATAGACCGCGACCCCGACGCGGCGGCGAGGGCTGCGGATCTCGCCGCCGAAGACCCGCGTTTTTCGTTCAGGGCCGGCGCCTACGATGAGGTATTGGCGGCGCTGGTCGAGGAGGGCGTGCGGGCGAACGCGATCCTTTTCGACCTCGGGCTGTCGAGCTTTCAGGTGGACGAGGCCGAACGTGGCTTCAGCTACGTGCGCGAGGGGCCGTTGGACATGCGCATGGATGCACGGAGGGGAGAGTCCGCGGCGGAGTTCCTCAACAGGGCCGAGGCCGGAGAGATCTCCGACGTGCTCGTCCGGTACGGGGACGTGCCGCGAAGCGAGGCGTGGCGCGTGGCGCGGGAAGTGGTGCTCAGGCGTCCACTCGAAACGACGCTGGAACTCGCGGAGGCGGTGCGCGCGGCGGTGGGCTGGAAGGAGCGGGGTGGCAACCCGGCCAAGAGGGTCTTTCAGGCGGTGCGAGTGCGCGTTAACGATGAGCTTGGCGGGCTGGAGCGGGCTCTGGGCGCGGCGGAGGAGCTGCTCGCGCCGGGTGGGAGGCTTGCGGTGATTACGTTCCACTCCGGCGAGGACCGCCTGGTGAAACACTTTATCGTGGGTCGCGAGGGGCGCTGCATCTGTCCGCCGGAGTTGCCGCTCTGCGTGTGCGGGGCGAGGCCTATTCTCCGCAGGGGCGTGGTTCGGAAGCCTTCGGCGCGGGAGGTCGCGCAGAACCCGCGCAGCACGTCGGCGCGCCTGCGCTCCGCCACGCGCACGTCGGAGCCGCTGGGGGCCCGCGGCTAGTGGCGGCGCCGCGGCGCGAGCACCGCTACGAACCGAACGCTCCCCGGAGGATCGTCCGAGGGGTTCCGGGAGAGGTGCGAGGGCGGGTCCCGGTACGGCGCTACCAAGGGGGCAAGGGTTCGCCGTTGCGGGCGTTCGTGGTGCTCGCGGTGGTCCTGGTGTCGTTGATGTCGGGGAGCGTATATGTACACGCGGTGGCGGCCGGGCTGGAAGGGGAGGCCGCCCGGCTCGCCGACGAGAAGGCCCGAGCCGAGGCAGAGGCCGAGCGGCTCGAGGTCAAGATCGCGGAGCTTTCGGGTCCTGGGAGGATCCGGTCTTTAGCCAGAAGGGAGCTCGGTATGCGAGACCCGAACGGTGAGGATCTGAGGACCTTTGACGGGAGCGACGGGGAGGATATGGCACGAGATGTCGAGGGGGAGCAATAAGAGAACCACGGGCAACATCCGGGGGAACACCTGGGGGCACCCCGAACTCAAAGGAGCGCCTCGGGTTGTCCGCGAGGAGGGCCGAACCGGTGCGCCGAAGGTCGTGCCGCTCTCGCGAGGTTCCCGCAGGGGCACCGGGAAGCGCCGGACCGGGGGCACGACGAGACCGGGTTCCATCGGGAGGGCCGTGGGGCGCGTCAGGCTCCGGCTGGTCTTCGGGGCGGTCGTAGTGGTGTGTGTTTCGCTAGGAGGACGGGCGGTCTACCTTAGTGTGGGGGGCGATCACAGGTATGCGGCCTCGAACGAGGCGTTCGCGGCGGAGGGACGACTGGTGGCGGCGGCCGAGGACCGTTCGCAGCGCGGCGCGATCCTGGGCGCCGACGGTCAGCCCCTGGCAACGAGCCTCGATGCCGCGGAGGTCGTCGCGACGCCGTACCAGATCGAAGCCCCCGAGGAGAACGCCCACGCCCTGGCCAGGATACTCGACATGGAACCTTCGGAGGTCGAGGCGAGGCTGACGAAGAGGGACGATGGGGGCAACCCCGCCGGTTACAGCGTGGTGGCCTCGGGGGTGGATCCCGAGAAGGCGCGCGAGGTAAAGGCTTTGGGTGTTCCGGGTATCACGGTGAAGGGGGACGCCGTCAGGGCCTACCCGAACGGCCCGCTCGCGAGCCAGCTCCTCGGCAATCTGGGGGAAAGCGAAGCCTACGGCGGTGTCGAGGCCAGCCAAGACGAGGTACTGGCGGGTGGAGAAGACGTAAGGCTTACCCTCCACACCGCCGTTCAAGGAGAGCTCGAAGGAGCGCTCACCGAGGCTGCGCGCGAGCACGGCGCGAAGAGCGCCCTGGGCGTGGTGATGCGCGTGGAGGACGGCGCCATCGTCGCCCTCGCCAACGTGCCCGGATACGATAACAACCGCTTCGGGGAGGCTCCGGATGAGCTGCAGCGTAACAGGGTCCTCACCGACCCCTACGAGCCCGGCTCGACGTTCAAAGCGTTCACGATGGCGGCGGCTATCGAGGAAGGGGCCGTAACAGAAGACACCACCTTCACCGTCCCCGATCACATGCCCGTGGCCGACATTATCCTGAACGATTCCGAGCCGCACGAGACGAAGTACCTGACGACCGCGGGCATCCTCGCCGAGTCGAGCAACGTCGGCACCGTCCAAGTCGCCCAATCCCTGGGCGCCGAAGGCCTGCATGAGCTCATAGGGCGCTTCGGGTTCGGTCAGGGGACTGGCGTGGACCTTTTGGGCGAAGATCCGGGGCGGGTGCCACCCCTCGAAGAGTGGAGTGGCTCCTCCATTGGCAACATTCCCATTGGTCAGGGCCTTACCGTCACCCCGCTGCAACTCGCCGCCGGCTACGCTGCGCTCGCCAACGGAGGCCTTCGGGTGACCCCGCACGTGGCGGAAGGCTCGGCCCCCGAGGAGCCCGATCGTAGGGTGATAAGCGAAGAGACCTCATCTATAGTACGCGGGATGCTAGCTGGCGTGGTCGAAGAGGGGACGGGCGAGCTCGCCCGCATCCCCGGTTACACCGTCGCGGGTAAGACCGGCACCGCCGAGAAGGTGGACCCCAAGACCGGCCTCTACGGCGGAGGATACGTCACCTCCTTTATCGGATTCGCCCCGGCCGAAGACCCCGAGTACCTGACCCTCGTCGTCTTCGACGACCCGCAGACCACGTACTGGGGCGAAGTGGTCGCCGCCCCGGCCTTTCAGAAGGTCATGGCCTTCACCCTGAAGTACTTCAACGTTCCACCAGATCGCAGGACGCCGCAGGACACCGCCGCGGTGCTACCGGAAGGGGCGGCACCTTGAGGCCGGCTTCGCTCGGGGAGGTCGCGGAGGCAATGGGAGGAACTTTAGCGGGCGTCTCCGACGAGCTGGCGGGCACGCTCGTCGGCGGGGCGGTGGTGGACTCGCGCCTCGTGCGCGAGGGGCAGTTGTTTTTCGCGCTAAGGGGTCGCTCCGACGGAGCGGACTTCGCCCCCGAGGCCCTGCTCAGGGGGGCGGTCGCGGCGGTTGCGCAAAGACCCCTGCCCGAGGTCCCGACGGTCGTCGTTGAAGATCCGCTCGCGGCGCTTGGGGAATTGGCCCGTTGGAGCCTCGCAAGGGAAGAAGATCCTCCCACGGTGGTCGGGATCACCGGCACCGTCGGCAAGACCACCACGAAGGACGCCCTGGCGGCGATACTGCGCGCGGCCGGCCGGCGCGTCTGGGCGACGGAAGGCAACTTCAATAACGAAATAGGGCTCCCCCTGACTATCCTCTCCGCCCCCCCCGAAACGGAGGTCCTGGTCCTGGAGATGGGTGCGACCCACGCCGGGGATATCGCCCACCTCTGCCGCATAGCTCCTCCCACGGTGGGCGTACTTACCGCCGTCTCGCCGGTCCACCTGGACTCGTTCGGCACCCTGGAAGGGCTGGCCGCCGCCAAGGGTGAACTCGCCCTCGCCCTCCCGGAGAACGGCGTTCTCGTCTACCCCGCGAACGCCCCGGTAGGCGCCACGGGGCCCGGCAAAACTCTCGAGCGTCGCGTTACTTTTGGAAATGGACCTGAAGCTAATCTTCAGGCCGATGAGGTTGCCGAGCAGGAAGCTGGGCTATCCTTTACGCTGCGCGTTAGAGACACGGGAGGCGAGAGAGAGGAACCCGTGCAGGTCGAAGCTCCGGTATTCGGGACGCATCTGGTCGAGCCGCTGCTGGCAGCGGCCGGCGGCGCCCTGGCGCTCGGCGTAGGCTCGGAGGAGTGCGCCCGCGGGTTGCGTAGGTTGAGGCGTACGGGGTTGAGGGGGGAAGTTTACCGGCTGCGCGACGGGATCACCGTCTACGACGACTCGTACAATGCCTCGCCGGCGGCGGTGGCGGCCGTGCTGCGCTACGGGGCAGAGGGGGCGCGGCGGCGTGGGGCGCGGCTCGTCGTGGTCCTGGGGGGGATGTTCGAGCTCGGGGGTGGCGCTCGGGCCTACCACCACGAGGCTGGCAGGCTCGCTTGGGAGGTTGGCGTGGATCTTCTCGTGTGCGTCGGGGACGAGGCCCGGTGGTACGCTGAGGCTTTCCCCGGTAACACCCTCCTCTACGAGAGCGCCGAGGCTGCCGCCGAGGGGCTCAGCGGGGAGCTTGCGGCGGGGGATTACGTCGTCGTCAAGGGGTCGAGGGGCGTTGGCTTGGATCTCCTGACCCGAAAGTTGAAGGAGAGGCTAGCTCTTGTTTAGCGTTGTCCTGGCGGCGGCGGTCGCCTTCGCCGTGACCGTCGCGCTGGGATCACCTTTCATAAATTTCTTGCAGAGCAAGAAGTTCGGGCAGTTCGTGCGCGAGGAGGGGCCGCAGACGCACCTCATCAAGCAGGGCACGCCGACTATGGGCGGGGTCGTTATGCTCATGGGGCTCTTCTCGGCGCTCGTCGTGGTGGCGCGGCCAAACGTGGCGACTTTAACGGTGCTGCTGCTCGTCATGACCGTGGCCAGCATTGGGCTCTACGACGACTGGCAGAAGATCTCCAACAAGCGCAACGAGGGCCTGAGCGCCCGCTACAAGGCTTTGCTCCTGATCCTGGCCGTAGTGGTGGCGGACGTGATGGCCCTGCGCTACGTGGGCGTCACGCAGACCGTTATACTGCCATATCTGGACCGCAACCTCGTGCTCGGGCCGGGGGTGATCGGGGTGGCGCTCTTCAGCTTCCTGATGCTGCTGGTGATCGTAGGCACCACGAATGCCGTGAACCTCACCGACGGTCTCGACGGTCTCGCCGCGGGGGCCGGAGGGATCGCGCTGCTCGCGTACACCGCGATCGCCTTCTTGGAGCGCCAGTACGATTTGGCGATAGTCTGCGGGGCGATGGTCGGGGCGATCATCGGCTTCCTCTGGTTCAACGCCCACCCAGCGCAGGTCTTCATGGGCGACACGGGCTCGCTCGCCATAGGAGGCGTGCTGGCCGCCGCCGCGGTGCTCACCAAGACGGAGATGCTGTTGCCGATCATAGGCGGCGTTTTCGTCCTGGAAGCGCTCTCTGTGATCGCGCAGGTTCTCGTGTTTAAGCTTAACGGCAGACGCGTCTTCAAGATGGCCCCGATCCACCACCACTTCGAGTTCCTCGGCTGGGCGGAGAACAAGGTGGTGGTGCGGTTCTGGATCATGCAATCCGCCTGCGCCGCCATCGGCTTCGTCATCTACTACTTCACCCTCTACAACGCCGTATGAGGTGGCTGGTCCACGGCCTCGGCGAGTCCGGCCTGTGCGCCGCCCGCGCCCTTCTGGATAGGGGCGAAAAGGTCGTCGTTGTCGACTCCGGCGACTCGCAAGAGTTGCGCCATGCGGCGGAGAGCCTCGGCACCGCATCGCGCCTGGGGGCGAGACCGGAGGTTTTGGACGAGGGCTTCGACAGGGTAGTGGCAAGCCCCGGCATCCGGCCGCGCGACCCTCTCCTCGCCGCCGCCGAGAAGATGGGTATCCCCGTCCTCTCCGAGGTCGCCCTGGGGTTAGAGTTGCTCGAGGGTGAAGCTCCCGGCGTAAGAGTCGCGGCCGTGACCGGGACGAACGGCAAGACGACCGTGGTGGACATGCTCGCCCGGATGCTCTCCACCGCGGGTGTGCCGCACGCGGTGGCCGGTAACTCCTGGCGTGCCCTCACCGGCTGCCTGGACGAGGTGAAAGAGGCGGGGACACTCGTGCTGGAAGTCTCCTCTTTCCAGTTGCACTATCTCCATCGGGCCGGCTTCGACGTCGCGGCGCTCCTCAACGCGCGGCCCGACCACCTCAACTGGCACGCGAGCTTCGAGGAGTACGTCTCCGACAAGCTGAGTATCTTCGACGGGCAGGGGGACGAGGACCTGGCGCTCGTGAACGCCAGCGACCCGGCAGGTCGAGGAGTCGCCGGGAGGCTCGCCGCCGAAACCCTCGTCGTGGGGGAGGGCGGGACGCTCGTGGAGGGCGGGCAGCTCCTGCTGCGGGGACGACCTCTCGCGGGGACGTCCGAGTTGCCGTTCGCCGGGCGGCACAACAGCGAGAACGCGCTGTTCGCGGCCGCCGCCGCCGAGCACCTCGGGGCGACACTCGGCGGCATTCGGGAGGGGCTTCTCGGCTACCGGCTCAAGCCGCACAGGATGCAGGTCGTCGGGGAGCGCGGGGGCGTCCTCTACGTGGACGACTCGAAGGCAACCAACCCGGCGGCGACCGCGGCGGCGCTCGCGAGCGTGGAGGAGCCGGTGAACCTGATCCTCGGCGGCTCGGAGAAGGAGACGGATTTTTCCGAGATCCTGCCCCACCTGGACCGCTGTCGCTCCGTGGTGTGCCAGGGCGAGGCGGGACCCAGGATCCTTGGCTTCCTGGAGGAGAACGGCGCGCCGGTGGACGTTTTCTACGTTCTCCTCGTCCCGGACCTTGCGGCGGCGGTTGCCGAGACGCGCAAGGTCGCCCGTCCTGGGGACGTGGTGCTGCTCTCTCCGGGGTGCGCCAGCTTCGACCAGTTCGCCGGGTACGCCGAGAGGGGCGAAGCCTTCGCGGAGCTGGCGAGGGTGGATGCCGGGGCGGACGCCGCGGCGCGGGGAGCGGCTCGGGCGTGACGGCGCTGCGGGACAACCTATTTATGGTCGCGCTGGCACTCGCGTTGCTCGGGAACGTCATGGTGTACTCGGCGACTGCCGGAGAGTTTGGGACGCACTACCTGGTCGTGCGCTTCGTTCACCTCACGCTTGGGCTCGCGGCGTTCTTCGTCGCAAGGGGGGTACGCTACACGGCGTGGCGCCGGCTCGCGCTGCCCGTTTACCTGGTCGTGCTGGCGGCGCTCGTGCTGGTGCTTGTACCAGGGGTGGGAACCGAAATCGGGGGGGCGCGGCGGTGGTTCGACCTCGGCCCGTTGAGTTGGCAGCCGGCGGAGTTCGCAAAACTCGCGGTGGTGCTGCTACTAGCGGTCGCGGTCGCCAGGGCGCGGCCCGGCTCGGGGTTGCCCGTGGCGCCCGTGCTGGCTGCGGGACTGGTCTTCTTGCTCGTGCTCGCCGAACCGGACTTCGGGACGTCGGTCGTGATCGCCGCGGGGGCCGCCGGGGTGCTCTGGGCCTCAGAGTTGAGGACGCGCGACCTCTTGTTGGGGGGACTGGCGGCACTCGTGGCACTCGTCGGGGCGATGTTTCTGGAGCCTTACCGGCGCGATCGCTTCATGACGTTCCTCGACCCGTGGAGCGTCGCGGACGGGCCGGGGTACCAGATCGTGCAGTCCATGACCGCCATAAAGAGCGGCAGCTACCTGGGCGCTGGAGCCGGGGCGGGCGGCCAGGGGACGCTCGTGCCGGAGGTGCGCACCGACATGATCTTCGCCCTCATCGGCGAGGAGCTGGGGCTTTTGGGCATGATCGCCGTAATAGCAGCCTTCTGTTTCCTCGCGCTGGCGTCTTTCAAGATAGCCCTGGACGCCCCGTCGGTGATGGGCCGGTGTCTGGCGGCGGGCCTCGCCGCCATGTTCGCCGTGCAGACCACCTTCAACATCGGCGCCGCGATGGGCGTCGTCCCTCTGGCCGGCATGACGCTCCCCTTCGTGAGCTACGGCGGATCCAGCATGCTGGTCTGCTTCGCCGCCGTCGGCATCCTCTACCGCATCTCTGAGGACGGTGAAATCGCACGTGAGGCAGGTACAAGCGGAAACAAGGGACGCCGCCGGGCGCGACGTCCCGAGGGTCTTGATAGCTGGCGGCGGGACGGGGGGGCACGCAATCCCCGCGCTCTGCGTGGCTGAGAGCCTGGCGATGCGCGGCGCCGCCGTGGAGTTCGTCGGCTCGACCGCCGGCATCGAGGCGACCCTCGTTCCCCGGGCCGGCTACAAGCTCCACGCCCTGCCCCTCGCCGGCCTCGCCTGGGGACCCCGCGCCCGCGCCCGCGCCGCTGTGCTCTTCTTCAAGGCCCTCCGGCGCTGCCGCGGGATCATCTCGACGTTCCGCCCAGGCGCCGTCCTCGGCGTCGGCGGCTACGCGAGCGCCCCGGCGGTCTTCGCCGGGAGCACCTCGAAGATACCGACCTTCCTGCACGAGCAGAACTCCGTCCCCGGTAGGGCGAACCGCTTGGCGAGCCGGTTCACGCGGGAGGTGCTCGCGACGTTCCCGGCCGCGGCGGAGTGTCTCCAGAGCGCCGTTCACGTCGGCATGCCGACGCGTCGGCAGTTATTCGAGACGTCCAGAGAAGAAGGGCTCGCCCGGCTCGGGCTCAAGCCGCCCGTGGTACTCCTCTTCGGCGGGAGTGGCGGCGCCTTGAAGCTGAACCTCGCGGCGGCGAAGGCGTTCGGGGCGGGTGAGACGCCATACTCGGTGTACCAAGTCTCCGGCCGCCGTGACTTTGCCCGCCTCTCGACCCGAAACCCGCGCCATCGGATCGTGGCCTACGACGACGAGCTCTGGCACGCACTCGCGGCCTCGGAGGTCGCTGTAATAAGGGCCGGTGCGGGTTCCCTCTTCGACACGGCGGCGGCCGGGAGGGCGGCGATCCTGATACCGTACCCTTACGCTACCGGAGACCACCAGCTACACAACGCCCGCCACTTCACCGAAAGGGACGCGGCCGAACTGATGCTCGATCATGAGGTGACCGCCGGATCTCTGCGCGACCGTGTCGAGGGTCTCCTGGGTGACGAGGGGCGCCGGAAGAGACTGGCGGACAACATGCGAAGGCTCGCCACGCCGGAGGCTGCCGACGAGGTCGCCGAGCGGTTGCTCTCGGCGGCCTCCGGCGCGAGTAGCCCGAAAGGAGTGGGATGAGGATCCACATGATAGGCATCGGCGGCGCTGGCATGAGCGGCATCGCCGAGGTCTTGCACAGACAGGGACACTGCGTGACTGGCTCGGACCTGAAGGAGTCGCCGTACACCAGGAGGCTCGTAGAAGCCGGCGTCGAGGTCCACATCGGCCACGCCGCCCACCAGGTCGGGGACGCCGAGCAGGTCGTCATCTCCACGGCCATCCCCCAGACCAACCCGGAGCTCTTGGAGGCTAGAAGGGGAGCCATCCCCGTGGTCCCCAGGGCCGCCGCCCTCGCCCGTATCCTCGAGGGCGGCCGGAGCATCGCGGTCGCCGGCACCCACGGCAAGACCACCACCACGAGCATGACTACCCACGCTCTCAAGTCTTTGGGCGAGAACCCCACCGCCCTTATCGGCGGCGAACTGAACGACATAGGCTCGAACGTTGTCTCCGGTGGCACGGACCTCTTCGTCGCCGAGGCGGACGAATCGGATCGCTCGCTACTCTACCTCAAGCCCCAGGCTGCCGTAATCACCAACGTCGAGTTCGACCACCCGGATTTCTACGCCTCCCTCGACGACGTGCTCGAAACTTTTTCTAAGTTCGTCGCGGCCCTACCCCCCAACGGTCACCTCGTCGCTTGCGCCGAGGACCCGAACTGCCTCGTCCTCGCCGACCACGCCCGCTGCCCGGTCACCACCTACGGTCTGACGTATGGCGACCTGCAGGCACGGATACTCACTCCCCATTCTTACGTTCTGTCCCAGGGCGAAACGGAGCGAGGCGTCGTCGAGCTGGGAGTCGCGGGGCGGCACAACGTGCTGAACTCGCTCGCCGCCGCCGCGGTCGCCGGCTGGCTCGGCCACGATCCGTACGAGGCTGCGAGGAGCCTCGATAACTTTAGCGGGGTCAGGCGGCGGTTCCAGGTCAAGGGGACCAGGAGCGGGGTGCGCGTCGTGGACGATTACGCTCACCACCCGACGGAAGTCTCGACGACCCTGGAGACCGCCCGCGCCACCCTCTCCTCCGAGGGCCGAGTCGTGGTGGTCTTCCAGCCGCACCGCTATTCGCGCACCCGCGCGCTCTACCGGGAGTTCGGGGAGGCGCTCGCCGCCGCGGACGCCGCCGTCGTCACCGACGTGTACGGTGCGGGCGAGATGCCCCAGCCCGGGGTGAGCGGCAAGCTGGTCGTGGACGCCCTCTGCGAGAGCCGGAGCGACCGGCGCCTGGACGGCCCCGACGTCTACTACGTCCCCAACGGGCACGACGTCCCGGCAGTGCTGCGCGCCGTCGCTGAGCGGGGAGACACCGTCCTCACCATGGGCGCCGGCGATGTCTCGCGGGTGGGCGACGAGCTCCTCGATCTCCTCCCGATCGGGTAGAGGGACGACAGTTTGGCGCGGCGGCACGTCTCCTTACCCCGCCTGAGGAAGTCGCTCCTTTCCCTGGCCGCCTCGCTCGCCGCCGCCGCCCTCGCCGCCCTCGCCGCCTACGGGGGCTCCTGCCTCTTCTACCCGGTGACCGGTCTGGAAGTCGAAGGCGCCCGCATGTTCCCCGAAAGAGAGGCCTGGCGGGCCCTCCCCGACCGCGTCAGCCTCCTCAGCCTGGACGCCACCACGCTGAAGCGAGAGGTAGAGGCTAACCCTTGGGTGAAGGATGCCAAGGTGCTGAAAAATTGGGATTCCGGTATAGTTACGGTTGAGGTTGAAGAACGGCGAGCGGTCTTGAAGGGCACGCTCGACGGGCGCGAGGTGTTCTACGCGGCGGACGGCACGGAGTTGCCGGGGTCGGGCGGGGCGCGCCTCGCGTGGGTCGGGCTCGATGGGGGGCGGCTGGAGGAGGTTTTGGGTATCGTCGGGGCGCTGGAGGACAGCGGGGTCGGGCTGGAGGCCGTGAGCGGCGCCGACGCGAGCGGTGTAGCGGCGACGGTAGAAGGCCGGCGCGTGCTGCTCTCAAGCGACGTCGGGGAGGGGCAGCTCCGCGCCTTGAAGGGGCTCATGCAGGAGCACCCCGAGGCGCCCTACTTCGACCTGCGCTCGCCGGAGCGGGTGGTGGTCGGTCCCACCGGGGCGTCCGCCGGCGAGACAGAGGGGTAGGCTGTGGGTTCGGGGCGCCTGATCTACGGGATCGACGTTGGAACGACCAAGATCGTGGCGATCGTGGGCCGGTCGGACGGGCGGCGCTCGGTCGAGGTGGTCTCGATGGGGGAGGCGCCGAGCTACGGTTTGCGGCGGGGCGTGATCGTGGACCGCGAGGCGGCGGCCGAGTCGGTGGCCGAGGCGATAGACGCGTGTGGCGGCTTCACCCGCAACGTACACGTGGGCGTCGGCATCGCCGGTAGCCACATCGCCTCCCACAACGCCGAGGTCGCACTCCTCAACCGCGACCGCGACCGCCTGGTGACCGACAAGTTCGTAAGTAAGCTCGAAGCCGAGGTGCGCCGGGCGGACCTCTGGAGAGACGACCTTCAGGAAGAAGATGGTTTCGAGGTGGGCGAGCAGGAGGTCATACACGTCGTCCCGCGTTCGTTCGTCCTGGACGGCGCCGAGGGCGTGCGGCAGCCGGTGGGCCTCGCGGCGCGGCGCGTGACGATGCAGGCGCACGTCGTTACCGGCGCCGTCGCCAGCATCCAAAATCTCCTCTTCGCGGTCGAGGACTGCGGCGTCAACGTCTCGCGCGTGGTGCTGGAACCTTTAGCCTCGAGCGAGGCGTGCCTGTTGCCGGAGGACCGGGAGACGGGCGTGGCGCTTCTGGACGTCGGCGGCGGCACGACGGACGTGGCGGCGTTCGTGCGCGGGGCGCTGACGCACACGGCGGTGGTGCCGATCGGGGGGGTGAGCTTCTCATCCGACGTAGCTTTCGGCCTGAAGGTCCCCTTCGAGGTCGCCGATGAGCTCAAAATTCGCTATGGGACGGTGCTCTCCGAGACCGTGGACAGCGTGGCCCCGGTGCTGCTGGGCGAGAGGCACTACAGCGCACGCTTCATCGCGGAGATCCTCGAACACCGCGCCCGCGAGGTCCTCGAAATCGCCCGCGACTCCCTGTGGAAGGCCCGCGTCCTCGACCATTTGCCAGGCGGAGTCGTGCTGACCGGCGGGGGATCCCAGATCGAGGGGATGGAAGGGCTGGCCGAGGAGATCCTCGGCGTGCGCGCCAGGGTCGCCACGCCCCGCCATTTGAGGAGCGAGATTAAGGCTCTACGCAAGCCTCAGTATTCGACCGCCGTCGGTCTGCTATACTTCGCCGCGAAAAACGGTCACCTTAGACCAAAGAGTAAAGGTGCAGCGACCGTCAGTTTTGGTAGCATAGTCGCCGCGGTCAAGGGCTGGTTCCGGGGGGATAGCCCGGACGGGACCGAGCGCGGGGGCCGGTAGAGCAGGCGACGGAGGGCTAGAAGGTTATGTTGGATTCGGGGACGAGCTATCTGGCGGTGATCAAGGTCGTCGGGATCGGCGGCGGCGGGGCCAACGCGGTGAACCGCATGATCAACTCGGGGCTGACGGGTGTGGAGTTCATCGCGATCAACACGGACGCGCAGGCGCTGCAGATGTCCGACGCGGACATAAAGATCCACGTCGGCGAGAAGCTCACGAGGGGCCTGGGGGCCGGGGCGGACCCGAAGATCGGGATGGAGGCCGCCGAGGAGAGCAAGGCTGACATAGAGGAGGCCCTGCGCGGCGCGGACATGGTGTTCGTCACCGCGGGCAAGGGCGGCGGCACCGGCACGGGGGCGGCCCCGGTCGTGGCGAAACTGGCCCGTGAGCAAGGGGCGCTGACGGTGGGGGTAGTGACGCGGCCGTTCACGTTCGAGGGGCGGCGGCGCTCGACGTATGCCGAGGAGGGCATCAAGCGCCTCAAGGAGAACGTGGACTCGCTCATCATCATCCCCAACGACCGCTTGCTGCAGGTCGCGGAGAAGCGCACGAGCATGATGGACGCGTTCAAGATGGCCGATGACGTGTTGCGCAAGGGCGTTCAGGGCATCACGGACCTCATCACGGTGCCGGGGCTCATCAATTTGGACTTCGCGGACGTGCGCACGATCATGGCGAACTCCGGCTCGGCGTTGATGGGGATCGGGGAGTCGAGCAGCGAGTCTCGGGGGACAGAGGCGGCGAAGGCGGCGATCTCGAGCCCGCTGCTGGAGGCGAGCATCGAGGGGGCTACCGGGCTCATCCTGAACATCACCGGCGGGACGGACCTGGGCCTCTTCGAGGTCAATGAGGCCGCCGAGATCGTGCACAACGCCGCGCACCAGGATGCTAATTTGATCTTCGGCGCCGTCGTTGACGATACTTTCGGTGAGCGCGTGAGCGTGACCGTGATCGCTACGGGCTTCGACCAGCGGCTCGCTACACGCCGCCGCGAGGAGCAGGCGATACCCCCCGGCCCCATACGCGAGGAGGTGGCGCAGCCCGAGGGCGACGTCCTCGACATCCCCGCTTTCCTCCGCCGCCACTAGGGGAGCCACCCCTTCCCCTTGCAAATCGCGCCCTGGAGAGAGCACGTCGGTAGCGGCGGGGCGGTCTACGTCGCGCCCGACCCGGAGCCGGAGGGCGCGCGAATATGGTTCTTCACCCGGAAGGGCGGCGTTTCCCGGCCGCCCTTCGACTCCCTGAACGTCTCGACCCTTGTCGGCGACGATCCGGAGGCTGTCGCCGAGAACCGCGCCCGCATCCGAACCGCCATGGACGAAAACGACTCCGCCTGGGTGCGCCAGGTCGCCGGCGATGGCGTCAGGTCCGTTACCGGACCTGGTCTTGCCGGTGAGGGTGACGCGCTGCTCACGGACCGGGGGGGCTTCTCGCTCGTCGTCGCGGTCGCCGACTGCGTGCCGGTGGCGCTCGTCGGTAGCGAAGCCGGGACGGTCGGGATGGTGCACTCGGGCTGGCGCGGGACACTACTGGGGATTTCCGAAGCGGCGGTAGAGGAGGAGGTCGGTGGGCCGGACCAGAGTTGCGCGCGGGTGTACATCGGGCCGTGCATCCGGGGGTGTTGCTACGAAGTCTCCGAGGAGCTCGCCGGACGATTCGCCGAGAGGTTCGGGTCGGGGGTAGTATCGGGGCGCATGCTCTCGTTGCCGGACGCCATCCGGGCGAACCTGGAGGAGACCGGACGTGTAGAGGTACACGACCTCGGGCTGTGTACCGGCTGTCGCCCCGACCTCTTCTACTCGCACCGCAAGCAGAAGCCCAAGACCGGCCGCAACCTCGCGGCGATCGCACTGGAAGCTGATGCTGGCGCGGGGCGATAACGTGCATAACACCGCGGAGCAGATGCGGGGCCGGCTGGAGGTTGTGCGCGGGCGGGTCGCCGAGGCGGCACGAAAGAGCGGGCGCGGGCCCGACGAGGTGCGCATCTTGATCGCCGGGAAGTATTACTCGGACGAGCAGCTAAGCGCCGCCGCGGAGGCGGGCGTGACGCTCGTGGGCGAGAACAAAGCCGAGGACTTGCGCCGCAAAAGGGAGGCGTTTGGGAACCTGTTCGAGTGGCACTTCATCGGGCATTTGCAGCGCAGGAAGGCCAGGGAGGTCGTGGGCCGGGTGGCCCTGATCCACTCGGTGGACTCGGCGCGGCTCGTCGAGGAGTTGGCGAAAAGGGCTCCGGAAGGCGGCCTGGACGTGCTCTTGCAGGTCAACGTCGCCGGAGAAGAGTCCAAGTACGGTATCCGCAAGGGTGAGGTGGAGGGTTTGCTCGAGGCGGCGGCGCGGACCGAAGGGAGGGTACGAGTTCGGGGGTTCATGACGCTCGCGCCGCTCGTTGACCGGGCCGAGGATGTGCGCTATGTTTTCACGAAACTGCGGACGATCCGTGATAGGCTAAGCGAAAGCTGGAGCCCCCATTTCGACCTCTCGGAACTCTCGATGGGCATGAGCGACGACTATCGCGTCGCCGTCGAAGAAGGGGCAACGATAGTGAGGATCGGGCGGGCCATGATAGAGGAGGCCCATCAGGAGGAGGATGGCCCGTGAGGAGGATGGATGGGAGTTAGGGATCATCTCGAACGCGTCGCGGCGTGGTTTGGCTTCGGCGTGGACGAGGATGATTATTACGAGGAGGAAGAAGAGGAGCAGCAGTCGCAGCGCCGCTACGGCAAGGACCACTATGCGGATCGCTACGGGGACGCGGCAGCGGGGGCGACCGGCGGCGACCCCGGCCCCACCGTGCGCCGCTTGGGTCGCGCCGAGCGCTCCTCGGCCTTTGGAACCTCTTTGGGTGACCTCTTTGGCAGCGAAGGGTCCGGCAGGGGCGAGAGAGCCTACAGCGGCGCCGCCGCGGATGCTCAAGGTCCCGGGCATTTGAGGGCCGTCCCGAACAGGACGCCGCAGACGCGTGTGAGCGTTATAGACCCGTCGAACTTCAACGACGCGCAGGCTTTAGCCGACCGCTTCAAGCGCCAGCAGCCCGTAATCCTCAACCTCCAGCACGCCGATGCTGAGCTGTCTAGGCGAATGGTGGACTTTTGCGCCGGCCTGACCTACGCGCTCGACGGCCAGATACAGACCGTCGCCAACCGGGTGTTCCTGCTCACGCCGCGCAACGTCGAGGTCTCGGCCGAGGAGCGAAAGAGGCTCGCCGAGCGGGCGTTCTTCAACCAGCTCTAGGTTTGTCGGGGGCTGCGAAAAAAGTCGGCGTCGTCGGGGCGGGCAAGATCGGGGGCTCCCTGATAGGACGCCTCTCGGCGTCCGACGGCTTCGACCTTACCGTGAGCGACATCCACGCAGAACAGCTCGAACGCTTCGCTACAGGCTACGGCGTCGAGACGACCTCCTCGAACAGGGAGGCTGCGGAGGCCGCGCAGATACTCATCGTCGCGGTGAAGCCCTGGGACGTCGGCGCGATCCTGGACGAGGTCGCCCCGGCGTTCGAGGGCGCGGACGGCGCCGGCAAGGCGGTCGTGAGCGTCGCGGCGGGGGTACCGATAGGGGCCATAGCCAGGAGGCTGCCAGAGGGAGCGGCCGTTCTGAGGGTGATGCCGAACCTCTGCGCGGCGGTCGGGCTTGGCTCGGCCGTTGTTGCGACGAACGAGCGCGGCCGGGAGCACTTGCCCGTCGTGATGGAGATCTTCCGGCACGTGGGCGACGTGATGGAGTTGCCGGAGCGGCTCTTCGACGCGGCGACGGCGCTGCACGGGTCGGGGCCGGCGTATGTGGCGCTGTTCGCCGACGCGCTCATACAGGCCGGCGTGCGAGAAGGTATCCCGCGCGACGTGGCGCGGCGACTGGTCAACCAGACGATAGGTGGGACGAGCGTGCTCCTGAAGGAGCGGGCGGCGCACCAGATCCGGGACGAGGTGATGACACCCGGAGGTACCACGGCGGCGGCGTTCGTGGCGATGGAGAAGGCGGGGTTCGTGGCGGCGGTCTACGACGGCATCGAAGCCGCCACGGAGCAGGCCCGGAGGCTGGCGGAGTGATGGGGTTGGCGGCGCTGCAGGCGTTCGGGTTCAGCGTCGGCGACCTGCTAGTGGCGGTCGTCAACTACTCGTACTACATACTCCTGGGGTGCATCCTGGTGTCCATAGTCATCAGCTTCTTCCCGCGCTATCCGTCGGGTGGCTTCTTGCAGGCGGTGTACGAAGCGGTCAGGGCTATAGTGAACCCGATACTTGCTCCTATCAGGAGCGTGATACCGCCGTTGAGGTTGGGCGGGTTCGCGTTGGACCTGTCGCCCCTGATAGCCCTCATAGGGTTGCAGATACTGCGCAGGCTGCTCCTCATAGTAATAGTCAACTTCATCCAACCTGTTACGGGGTGATCTCATGACGATAAGACCGGTGGACGTGCGTCGCAAGGAGTTCAAGACCGGATTTCGGGGCTACGACGCGAATCAGGTGGACGACTTCCTGGACGAGGTCGCCGACGAGTTCGAGCGTAGCTACGCCGAGAACCGGCGCATTTCGGAGGAACTGACGATCCTGAAGGGCCGCCTGGAGCAGTTCGAGGAGCTGGAGTCGGCGATCCGCGAAGCCCTCGTCCACGCGCAGCAGGTCGCCCGCGATCTGAGACGCAACGCCAACAAGGAGGCGGAGCTGGTCGTGCGCGAGGCGAAGGAGCAGGCGCACAGGATCCTGGCGGACTCCTCCGCCCGGGTCGAGCGGGTCCAGGAGTCCTACGAGGTGCTGCGCAAGGCGAAGCAGGACTTCAATAACGACTTCAGGCACCTCCTCAAGACCTACGCGGCCGTTATGGACAACGCGGACGTACTTTCGGCGAAGGAGATCGAGGCTTCCCTGCGCGAGCGCCTGGACACCGAATCGATCGCCACCGCCCGCCAGGCCGCCGAGACCCAGCGGATGGAGGCCGGCGGCGACGCACCTGGAGGAGGGGAGACCGCGTCTCAGGAGACCTCGCCGGGGGCGGGGACCGGGCTCGAGGCCGGCGTGGAGCCCGACGACGCGACCCGGCGCCTGGAGAAGGGACCGTCGTCGGGCTCCACGCCGGCGGGTGGCAGGGACGGCGCCGGCCGGGAGCCCGGTGCGGAGCCCGAAGTCGAGGAGCGCAAGGTCGAGCCCTCCGGCGGCGCGCGGGCCGTCTCGGGCTCTGGCTCAGGGGGCGAGGAGACGCAGCGCAGGGAGGCCCCGTTCGGCCCTGCGGCGTCCGAAAGAGGCGAGCAGACCGCCGCGGATTCCGGTGCGTCGGACGAGGCGGATCGGGAGGAGCCCATGCCGGCCGGGGAGGGCCGCTCTGCCGACGACTTCTTCAACACGGAGGAGCACAAGCGCCCTGAGGAAGAAGAGGGGGAGGGCAGGATCTTCCGCGTCAGCCGCTTCCTGCGCCGCCGTGGCTAAAGCCTCGACCAAAGCCGAGACCGAAACTAGAGTCGCCGGCCCCGTCCGATCTACCAAGGACGGCGCCTTCGTGAAGCTCCGGGTCTCACCCGGCGCGAAGAGCACCACGGTCAAAGGGCCTTACGGAGAGCACGCCGTAAAGCTCTCCGTCGCCGCGCCTCCCGTGGACGGCAAGGCCAACGCCGAGGTCTTGCGCTTCCTGTCCGGCCTCTTCGGCGTCCCGCGCTCCGACGTCGAGCTCGTGAGCGGTGCCTCCGGCCGCGACAAGACCATCCTCGTGCGCGGCGCGACGGGGCGGAACGTCCGCGCCCGCCTGAGCTACCATCTCTGACGCCGGATCGCCCGCCCTCCAACCCCGTCTCCGACACCGAGAACTGACCGCCGACAGCCACAACTTCGAGGTCGCATCAGGGGAAGCCGGGGAGCGCCTGGACCGCCTCATCTCCCGGCGGCTCGGCGTTAGCCGGAGCCTGGCACGGCGGATGGTCGAGGAGGGCCTAGCGCGCGTCGAGGGCGTCGAGGCGACCCCCTCGCGCAAGGTGCGTGCTGGGGAGCGCGTCGGGGCGAGGCTCGTCCAGAGGGGGCCGGAGCCCGAGAGCATCCCCGTCCCCGCTGTCTACGAAGACGAGCATTTGCTGGTCGTGGACAAGCCCGCGGGGCTCGTGGTTCACCCGGGTGCGGGGAACCAGTCGGGGACGCTGGTGAACGCGCTGCTGGACCGGGGCATCGCGGGCGGGGACGACCCGGAGAGGCCTGGGGTCGTGCATCGGCTCGATCGGGACACCTCCGGGCTAATGGTTGTGGCGAAGGGGGAGCCGGCCTACTCCACGCTCGTGGCGGCGCTGAGTAGGCGGCGTGTGCACCGGCAGTACCGGACGGTCGTCGTCGGGGAGGGGCTTCCGGCGACGGGGACGGTGGACTCACCCGTGGGCCGCGACCCGACGAACCCGACGCTGATGGCCGCTGGGATCGGCAGACCGGCGGTGACGCGCTTCGAGGTCCTGGAGGAAGGCGGGGGGCACGCGATGTTGCGGGTAACGTTGGAGACGGGGCGGACGCACCAGATCCGGGTCCACCTCTCTGCGATCGGCCACCCGGTCTACGCCGACCCCCTCTACGGTGTACCCGTCCCCGGCCGCCGCCTCTGGTTGCACGCCGAACGCCTCGAGTTCAAGCACCCCGTCACCGGGGAGCAACTGGCCTTCGAGTCGCCGATCCCGGAAGACCTGCGGCAATCGGCTGCCCTGCTCGACCTCCTCCCGTAGCGAAGCAGCCGGTGCTTTGCCGCGAGAGCGTCACG
>JADDPV010000054.1 GCA_016781705.1 Rubrobacter sp. | reverse complement strand
TACTCTCGGGGCGGGAGCATCCGACCGAGCTTCGCTGGTCGCGATAGAGCCCGGAGGGGCGCCGGCGGTCCGTCCGGTTAAAGGAACACGCCGCTAGGGATGTATGGGGAGAGTGGACCCATCTCTCCGGAGACGCATACGGGGCCCGCGGGCGAGAGGTCCAGCCCGGCGGAGAGCACCACCGGAATCGCCCAAGCCTGGTCGGCCCCGATCCAACGCACCTCCATGCCCTCTTCCTTCCCCTCCGCGAGGCACGCCCACAGCAGCCTCGTAGCGACCGCGGCCTCGGTGGCGGCGAGGAGGGCGAGGAGACCGTCTTGCATCACGGCGTAACCCCTCCCCGAGGGGAGATCGCAGACGAGCAGGCGGCCGGTCCGGAGCATGAACGCGAGGTCCGGGCCGTGGGCCGCGCCGCGCACCCGCCGGTCTACCTCTGCTGCCAGGTCCAGGTCCCCCTCGTCGCCCTCGCGAACTCCCTGCAAGGGCGCCGGCAGAGACTTCCTCCGTACCGCACCGTCCGCCTTGAGCGTCGGTCGCAGGCGGAGGCCGGCCGTGGCGTAGCGACGCATGGCCGTCGGGTGGGTCGAGGAGACCGTGATCCTGGCTCGGCACCCTTCGGCGTAGGCGAGGGCGTGTTCGAGCAGACGTTTGCCCACGCCCCTTCCCCTATGGGCGGCGTCGACCGTGAGCAGGGACAACCCCCATAGCCCCTCGCGGCGGAGGGAGAGGGCGACGCCGATCACGCGCCCCTCGCTCTCGGCGACCCAGGAGCCATCGGGGTCGTTTTCGATAAGGTGGTGGTAACGCGCCCGGTACGACGCGACCTCCGCGGGGCTTCGGTCCGATACACGGGCCTCCTCGGAACCGTTCGCGAAGGCAAGGGCCGCGGTCTCGTAAGCGGCGGGTACGTCCCCTCGCTTCATGGGACGGACGGTGACGCCGCCTTTCACGGGATGAGGGGCCACGGTCTGGGAAGCAGGCTCAAGCCTCGAAAGCCCTTACGGAACGGATCTCGTAGCCCGGCAGGGTGCCGCTCCTCGTGGCCCTCTCCCCGGGCACCAGCAGGTCGTGGTCGACCAACTCCTCCAGGGCCCCGGCGATCTCCTCGTCGGTGCTGCCCCCGAGGGTTGCGCGGAGGTCCTTGCGGTTGATCTGGCCATGCCCGAGGTAGGAGCAGAGGCTGGCGTAGAGAACCTTGGCGGCCGGGGCTACGGGCAGGGCCCAGACCTCCGGCTCGTACCAGAACCCGCCGACGCCCACGGCGTTCTCGGGACGAGGGCCGCGGGCGTCGGAGAGGATCGTAACCTCGGGGAGGACGGCGCTGCTTCTTGCCGGTTCCATCCTCCCTACTTCAGGATGGTGCGCACCGTCTCGCCGACGGCGGGGGTGTGTATCTTGTAGCTTGGCGCGAGGCGGTACGCGAGATCGCTGATACGCCGCTTGGAGCCGTGGATCAGGATGATCTGACGCGGCGTCAGCTTCTCGGTGATGCCGAGGAGCTCCTCCTGGGTGCAGTGGGCGGCGAAGTTGACCTTCTCGACCCGCCAGCCCTCGCCCTCGGCGGGGACCTCCCCGGTGCCGTAGGAGGCCTGCGCGTTGGACGGCAGGATCACGGCGTTCGTCGGGTCGTCCTGCAGGCGCCGGCGGTAGAACGCGCTCGCGCCACCCTGCATCGTCACCGGCGAGGCTATGATGGCGCACGGGTTCGACAGGATGCGCTCGCGGGCCTTGTCGTCGTTGGCGACCGCCCGGATATTCTCCCCGAAGAAAAGCTCCTTGGGGTCCGTGTGCTGCAGGTACGGCTTCATGTAGCCGAGCTGCTCGGCGTACAGCCGCTCGGAGGTCGTCACGACCGAGCCATCCACGTAGATGAAGACGTCCTTGTCGAGGCCGTACTCCTTGCCGTAGTGCTTTATGCCCAGGATGATCTCCTGCGCCTGCCCCAGAGCATACGTCGGGATGAGGACCGTCCCCTCCTTCTCGACGGTGGTCTCGTTTATGACCTCGACCATCGTCCGGATGGATTCGGAGAAGGGCTGAGGCCTCTGGTCCGCGAGCGTCGCCTCCATGATGAGAAGGTCTATGTTGCTGACGTTGGGCAGGCGGGCCGAGGGGATGGAGAAGTGGTCCTCCAGGCAGATGTCCCCGGTGTGGAACACGGTCGCGGAGCCCGTCTCGAACAGGACGCTCGCCGCCCCCAGGATGTGGCCGCTCTCGGTGAGCGTGATCCTGGTGTTCCCGACCTTGAGGGGCTTGCCGAACTGCACGGGGACGAGGCGCTTCCTTACCTCCGAGAGCGGCGCCCCTCCCGGAAGCCCGCCGCCCATCGCCGCGTGGTCGTTGAGCGCCGCGGCGATAAGCTTCGCCGAGGGGGGGGTGCAGTAGATGGGCACGCCCGGCTGGTCACGCACGAGGAGCGGCAGCGCCCCACAGTGATCGAGATGCGCGTGCGTTATGATCGCCGCGTCCAGACCCTCCACGGCCCTGAAGTTGGGGGCCAGGGAGCCCCTTCCGTCGGGCTTTATGCCGGCGTCGACGAGGATGCGCGTGCCGCCGAAGTCAAGAAGATGGCTGCTACCGCCGACCTCCCCGGCCCCGCCCAAGGCCCGGAAGGAGAGCGTCGGACGCGTTCTCCCGTTGAGAGACGCGCTCGTCTTGCCCGCCGGGAGTGGCGTGCCCATCCCAGGTTCTTGCTCGCGGTGGGATCTGTCCCTGATCCCGGTTGAGGCAGGGGAGGGGTCGGCGTCCTCGGCCTCCTCACCCACGGTCGAGGAGGGGCCGGGCCCGCCGCCGCGCTGCCCGCCCGACCGGGGCTCGCGCAGGTCGGCGTGGGCGCGCAGCACGCTGCCCATGAACTCCATAAGCTGGGCGGTCCTGGACGTGGCGTCCAGGGAGTTGGGGAGGGAGCCTACCTCGTTCTTGACGGCCCTTATGAGCAACTCCCCGAAACCCTCGTCGGTGAATCGGGCATTTTTGAGGGCGTCCTGGATGCGGTCGCGCTCCGCCACTACCTGCCCCAGCTCGTCGTGCATCTCCTCGAGCCGCTCGGCAGCGGAGGAGTAGGCATCTCGCTCACCCTCGAGGATGCGCTCCAGGTGCCGGGCCCTCTTCTCGAGCTCGGCCACCTTCTCGCCCATCCTGGCCCGGAGATCCAGGGCCGTCGCCGCGCGCTCCTCGGCCCTTTTGGCGCCCGCGACGGCGTCCTCCCTCTCGTCGAGCAGGACCTCGACCTCGCGCCCGAGGGAGGCCGCTTGCTCCCTCGCTGCCCTGCTCGAGAACGAGAGCTGCTCGTTCTCGCGCTTGAGACGATCCAACTCGGCCTCGAGCTGCGCTATGCGAGCGCTCTCCGTAGCTTGCTTCTCGGCCTGCTGGTTCTCCTCCCGCCAGCGGGCGATAAGCTCCGGGACGATGCCCTCCGCCGGCTCCCCGTCGCCACTCACGGCGGCGAGGAGGAGGCCCTCCGTTGTGTGGGTAGCGGCTAACTCGTCCAAGTTCTCCGTGGACAGACCCTCGAGCGCTTCGTAGGTCTCGGGCGGTATCTGATCCCCGACGGCGGTGCGAAAGGCGCCCCAGGCGGCGACATCGTTTATGACCCTCCTGGCCACGCCTTTTAGAATGCCGGCGCCGCTGCCGGACTTGCGGGTTAAGGCGTCGGCCTGAATTCCACGGGGGAGAAGGGCCTCATCAAGGCCCGGGATGCTCTTGCAGAGCTCCGCCAGGGTCTTGCGGGTGTCCAACCTGGCGAGGCGGCGCTGCAAGATTTCTTCGGGGAAACCCTCGGGCGGGAGGGGGTGCAATGCATGCCTCCCGGCGTTGCCGGGTTCGGCGCCCTTTCCCTCGGGCGTCGCGTCTTCTCTAGGTATGGGATCTGACATCGGATCTCCCTCAGAGTATGTGAATTTGCTGCACGATCCATGAAAATTATTCTACCACGGGCTATTTTTTGGCCCCCTCGCGCCCTCGGCCGACGGGGGAGAGAGCGGGCGAAACCACGGCCCTTCGTATAAACTTCGGTCCATGGAAGCAGAAACGGGTACGCCAAGCGTGAAGGTTCTCGCCTACTCCCCGGGCCGTTACCCGATCCTGATTGCGCAGTTCGCACCCGGAGACCTCCGGACGCTCTACTTCGAGACCGGCTACGACCCCGATCGGGCGAAGTCCGTTACCGAGGAGTGGATGCGCGACAACGCAATAGGACGCCACAGCTTCGTGGAGGTCGTCCCTCCGCGCGAAGTGCCGACCCCGGCGCTCAAAGATTACGTGCGCGAGGAGCTTCTAAACAACCTCTAGCCTCGTTACGACGGGGCCTGCCTCGAAGGAGGTAAGGGCCCTAATCGTCGTTGTTCTTGCGGTTCTTGCCGTCCCCGTCGCTGTTTCTCTTCCTGCTGCCTTTGTCCTGGTCCCCGTTGCCGTCTCTTTCGGCGCCCCCGCTGCCGCGTTCTCCAGCCACGTCCCCGCCGTTCTTCGGCTGAGATCGCCTGGAAGGGGAGGGGTTCGGGGTGGGCGCGACTTGCGGCGCGGCTTGTTGCGCTTCCTGCGGCGCGGCTTGTTGCGCTTCCTGCGGCGCGGCTTGCGGGGGAGGTTCGGGGGCCGGAGGTGGTCCCGAGCTGACGTTTACGGTCACCGTGACGGCGTAGGGGTCGGTCGGGGTGTTGGCCGCCGGGATCGTCGAGACCACGGTGCCCGCCGGCAGGTTGCTCCGGACCTCCACGACCTCGGAGGCGAACAGTGCGTTCCACAGCGTCGTCTGGGCCGTCTCCGCCGTCTGTCCGCGCACGTCGGGGATGGGGAAGAGGTCCGGGAGATCCGGGCCGGTGCTGACGGTGACGCTTACGCTGCTCCCACGCCTCAGTTCGGTACCCGAGACGGGCTGTTGGTCGACGATCTGGCCCGCCGGTACGCTCTCGCTCGGGGCCTCCGCCTGCGCGCCGAGCTCGAGGCCAACGTCTGCGAGGATCGCCGCGGCCTGCTCGGGGGCCTGGCCGGCCAGCTCCGGCACCTCCGCCTCAGCGGGGCCGGACCCGACCGTGATCCCGACGTCGGAGCCGACCTCGGCGGTCTCGCCCTTGCCGCCGGCCGGGTCCTGGGAGACGACACGCCCGTCGTCCTGAGTGGAGCTCTCGCTCACCTCGACCTCGACGTCGAAGCCCGCCTCGTCGAGGATGTCCCGAGCTTCTTCCTCGGGCCTGCCCTCCACGTTCGGCAGGTCCGTCACCTGAACGCTGCTGAGGTCCACGGTGATGGTGCTCCCCCGGGCTGCTTCCTCCCCGGGGGCCGGGTCCTGCTCGACGACGGCCCCCACGACCTCCCTGCTCTCTCGCCGGGCGCCGGGTACCACCTTGAACTCATCGGCGATGGCCTGCGCCTCTTCTATGGAGCGCGCGTTCTCCAGGCTCGGGACGGGGATCTGCTGGACGGCGTTCCCCCCAACCTGGCTGTACGCGATGCCGCCGACCGCGGTGAGGAGCAGGAGAAGTAGCAGGACGGGAACGAACCAACGACGCCGGCGGCGCCCGTAATCCTCCCGGCCCGGGGGCGGCATTGCGGTGGTGCGCTGCGAGGAGCCCGTCGTGTTCGTCCCGTGGATCATCATGCGGGTCGTGTCGTTCGAGGGCGACAAACCCTCCAGCACTCGCTCCAGGTCCTCGATAAGCTCCCCCGCGTCGGCGTAGCGGTCGTTGGGGGACTTGGCGAGCAGGCGGCAGGTGATGGCGTTTATGCCATCGGGGATGGTGGGGTTGAGGATTTTGGGCGGGGCGAGGTAGCCGTTTACGTGCTTCATGGCGATCCCGATCGGCGTCTCGGCGTCGTACGGGAGCGTCCCGGTCAGCATCTCGTAGAGGACCACCCCGAGGGAGTACAGATCGCTCCGCGGTCCGACCGGCTCGCCCATCGCCTGCTCGGGGGAGATGTAGTGGGCGGTGCCGAGGATGAAGCCCGTCTTGGTCATCGTGCTCGAAGACGCGGCGCGCGCGATCCCGAAGTCACCGACCTTGACGTCGCCCGAGGAGGTGACGAGGACGTTGTGGGGCTTTATGTCGCGGTGGACGACGCCCTTGGCATGGGCGGCCTGCAACGCCTCGGCGATCTGGAGCGCCACGGCCGCTGCCGTTTCCGGTGGGAGGGCGCCTCGTTCGAGGATCCTGTCCTTCAGGGTGCCACCGGGCAGGTACTCCATGGCGATGTAGTACGTGTCGCTCGCGTCCTCGCCGCGGTCGTAGATCGAGACGATGTTCGGGTGCGAGAGGGCGGCGGCGCTTTGCGCCTCACGCTTGAAGCGCTCCACGAACTCCTCGTCGTCGGCGTAACGGCCGCTCATCACCTTGAGCGCCACGTCCCGGTCCAGGACGTCGTCGTGCGCGAGGTAAACCTCCGCCATCCCGCCGCTGCCGAGCGGCCTGCCGATACGGTACCGATTGTCTACAAGCTGTTCCAAGTCAGGGCATTATAGCGGTAGCTCGATCGTCATCAGCCCGGCCCCTCGTCTTGTGGCCGCGGCACGGGCTGTAGGGGCTGCTGCTGGGACGCAGGCGGCTGCCCGGGTTGGGATTGCTGCTGTTGCTGGGGTGCCGCGTTTCGGAACGGCGCGAAGGGGTCTACGGGCGCGCCGGGCTGGTCGGGCGCCGACGGCTGGGCAGGCCTTTGGGCCGGGTCCAGGACTTCGCCGGGCCCGCCTCCGGGGACCCCGGCCGGCAGGTTGGGCTGCGTGGAGGGGGGCGCAGGGGCGGGGCGGTCCAGGTAGGCCCTCATGAGGTTGCCCGCGATGGTGAGGGCAGGGGTCTCGGCGGCGCCGTCCTCGCCGATGACGCCGCCGTTCTCGACCACGACGGCGACCGCTATCTCGGGGTCGTCGGCGGGGGCGAAGGAGATAAACCAGGAGTGGGGCTCGCCTTGCGGGTTCTCGGCGGTACCGGTCTTGCCGGCGACCTTCGTGCCCTGGATCTGCGCGGCGACCAACTCACCCTCCTCGACGACCCCTTGCATCATCTCGTTGAGCGTCCGGGCCGTCCCCTCGGGGAGCGCCTCGTTAAGCGGACGGGGCGTGGGCCGATCCAGGATGATCCCGTCCGAGGAGCGAACCTCGCGCACGAGCCGGGGCTGCATCATGTCCCCGTCGTTGGCTATCGCCGACGCCACGAGCCCCATCTCGAAGACGTTCGAGACCACGCGGTCCTGTCCGAAGGAGATCGGGGCGGTGTTCCCCTCGGCCCATTCTTCCGGCGGGAGCCCGAGGTCGCTCGGCGCCACGTAGAGGGGGTAGTCCTCGTACTCGTAGCCGAAGCCGAACTCGCGGGCCATCGCCGCGAGTTTCTCCGGCCCGACCCTATCCACCGCGATCTGCGCGAAGACCGTGTTTATCGAGAACACGAGGGCCTCGGCGAACGTGACGTTCCCGTACGCCTTGCCCCGGTAGTTGCCGAAGCTGTACCCGGGCGTCTCGTAAGTCCCGTCGTCGTTGAACCTGTCCGTCGGCCGGACCCCGGCCTCCAGGGCCGCCGCCGCCGTGATGACCTTGAACGTGGAGCCCGGAGGATAGGTTACCTGGGTTGCGCGGTTGAGGAGAGGGTTGTTCGGCTCGTTCGAGATCTCCTCGAAGCCCTCGTCTATGACGACGTTCGGGTCGTAGGAGGGGTAGGTGGCGAGGGCGAGGGTCTCGCCGGTCTGGGGGTCGAAGGCGGCGACGGCGCCTCGGCCGGTGTTGCTCTGCGCGAGCTGGTTGTAGGCTTCGCGCTGGAGCTCTGGGTCGACCGTAAGCGTGACGTTGTTGCCGGTCTCGGGACCGCCGGAGAACTGGTTCAAGAGCTCGTCGAGGGTCTCGGGCTCACCGGTACCGGAGAGGTTGTTGTTCTGGCCGATCTCTATGCCGCTGGCCCCGAAACGGTTGCTCCAGTAGCCGACAACGTTGGCGAAGACCTCGCCCTCGGGGTAGATGCGCTCGTACTCGTTGCCCCCGGCCCTCTCGCTGCGGGCGAGCACGGTCTCGCCGTCGCCGGCGAAGATCAAGCCGCGCGGCGTCTCCTGCGACCGCTGAGACTGCAACCCGTTCGAGGGATGGTTGGTCAGATCCTCCCGCGCGTAGACCTGCCAGTAGGCCATGACCCCGACGAGCGCGACGAAGCCCGCCGCGAAGAGGTAGAAGGTGCGCCTGAGCTGGGTGTTCAAGCCGCCTCGCCCTCCACGAACTCGGGGGTTGCCTCCTCGGCGGCGCGCCTGCCGGCGTTCTCGGAGACGACGAGCAGGAGGCCGGTGAGGATGAAGTTGCCGACGACCGAGGAGCCGCCATACGAGACGAAGGGCAGGGTGATGCCGGTAAGGGGGATCGCCTTCGTCACCCCGCCGACGATTATGAGCGTCTGGATGGCGAACATGGAGGTGAGGCCGAAGGCGAGGAGCTTGGAGGCGTCGTCGGCGGCGAGCAGCGAGATCTTGATCCCCCGATACACGAAGACGAGGAAGGCCAGAAGCAAGGCCGTCGAGCCCAGAAGCCCGAGCTCGCTCGCTACCGCCGAGAAGATAAAGTCCGTCTGGACCTCGGGGATCGCCTGCGAGAAGCCCTCGCCCAGGCCCGTCCCGGTGATGCCGCCGTCGGCGATGGAGAACAGGCTCTGGAGAACTTGATAGCCCGTCCCGTTCGGGTCGGACCAGGGGTCGAGCCAGGTCTGCACGCGCACCTGAACGTGGTCGAAGAGGTAGTAGGTAGTGAGGGACCCCGCGGCGAAGAGCAGGGCACCAAGGATCACGTAGGCTATCCGTCCGGTCGCGACGTAGAGCATCAGCAGAGGCACGGCGAAGAAGAGCAGACTGCTCCCGAGGTCCTTCTCGAAGACGAGGAGCCCGAGGCTGGCGGCCCACACGAAAGCGACCGGCCCGAAGTACTTGAGCGCCGGGACCTGGACGCCGAGAATGGTCCGGCTCGTCGCGGCGAGAAGGTCGCGGGTGTCGGCGAGGTAGCCGGCGAAGAAGATTATCAGCGCGATCCTGGCGAACTCCGAGGGCTGGAAGTTGACCGGCCCGACCTTCAGCCAGAGCTGCGCCCCGTTGACCTCATAGCCGAAGAAGATCGTCGAGGCTATAAGGCCGACGGCCACGGCGGCGAGGAGGTACTTGTAGTTGAAGAGGCGGTGGTAGTTTTTGAACAGAAGCGCCGTGAGGACGAGGGCTGCCGTACCGACCAGGATCCAACCCGCTTGCGTGGTCGCGAGGTTCTCCCTCCCAGACACGTCGTACGTTAGACGGTAGATCATGACGAGCCCCACGCCGGTGAGCAGCGTGACCACGGCGAGGAGCAGGGCGTCCGCGTGCGGCAGCCAGAGGCGGACGCCGAGGTACAGGGCGACCATCGTCCCGGCGTAGTAGGCGCCGTAGATTAACGGCGGGCTCTTTGCTTCCTGGACGAAGATCAGGGTAGCGAAGCCCAAAGTCGTGATGAGGAGCGCTATTGCCATCGGGATCGTCGCTCGCTGGGTCAAACCGCTATCGTTCCCTTCTTCCCGTCTCCCGATCTTCCAGGTCCTGGACTACCCTTTCGGCGTCCTCCCTGGAAGAGTAAAGCTTGTGCGTGTCGATCGGTTCGCGGTACGTCTCCCCGACCTCGGACTCCCTGAGGTCCGTGCGCCGGAACTCCTCGTTGAGCTTGTAGCCCAGGGTGTACTCCTCCGGCAGGCCCCGGTATATCACCACTTCGCCCGAATCAAAGCCCAGGTAATACCTGCTGCTCCCCCAGAGGTAGAAGGGCGAGGCGAGCGCCGTGAGCACCATCAACGCCGCCAGCGCCCGTACGATCCAGGCCAGGGCCCGAACCGGCGCGCTCCCCCCTTTCCGGGGACGGGAGGATCGCGCCTTGGCGGACGAGCCTCGTCGCTGCGTCCCCCGCCGCCCTCTGCGGGACGGGGCCCCGACGGGCGCGGGCCCTGCCTCTTGCGGGAGGGATCTCATCTCCTGGGTGTCGGTCCGAGGCTTCCCTCCCGCCGGCTCCTCCTGCTCCTTGACGTCCACGACCACGACGGTCACGTTGTCGGCGCCGCCGGCGTCGAGGGCGGCCTTGACGAGGGCGTGGGCGGCCCCTTCCGGCTCCGGGGCGGCCAGAAGCTCGCCGACCTTCGCCTCGGGGACCATGTCCGTGAGGCCGTCGGAGCAGAGCAGGACGCGGTCGTCCGGCTGAACGGGCAGGACCGCCGTGTCCACCCGGACCTCGTCCTCGGCGCCGAGAGCCCGCGTGATCAGGTTCTTCTGCGGATGCTCGGAGGCCTCGGCGCGCGTGAGGTCGCCGCTCCGAACGAGCTCGGCGACGAGCGAGTGGTCTTCGGTGATGGGGGCGAGCTCGCCGCCGCGCAGGAGATAAGCCCTCGAATCGCCGACGTGCGAGATCTCCGCGCTCGCGCCCGCCCTGTCGCCGACGGAGAAACGCGCCGCCACGATCGTGGTGCCCATCCCCGAGAGCTTCTCGTCCCCGCGTGCCGCGGCGAGGATGCGGCGGTTCGCCTCCTTTACGGCTCCTTCGAGGGAGTCTCCGGGCTCAAGTTCCTCCAGGACGCCTATGGCGATCCGGCTCGCCACCTCCCCGGCTTCGAAGCCACCGATCCCGTCGGCGACCGCGAAGAGCGCCTCGTCTTTGCCGTCCCCGGTGAGGAGGGAGTCTTCGTTGTTCTTGCGTACCTTGCCGGCGTTGGTGGAGCCGAACGCGTCGAGGTAGAGCCCCACTCGCCCTCCCTACTCCGAGTACCTGAAGGTCGTCGACCCCACCTTCACCCGATCCCCGCTCTTGAGAGGCGTCGCCCCGACCGCCTTGCGGCCGTTGACGTAGGTGCCGTTGGTGGATTGCGCGTCTTCGACGTACATCAGGCCCGCGTGCCGGGTGAGCCTCGCGTGCTCGCCCGAGGCGTAGTCGTCGTTCTTCAGGACGATATCGCTGCTCGAGGAGCGCCCGATGACCATCACGCCACCCGCCACGGGGAACCTCGTCTCGGGCGCCAGGACCTCGGAGTCCTCGACCACGAGGACGGAGTCCTTCTCCCGACCGTTCTGCCCGAAGGCGGGCCTCTCCTGCGCTCGTCGCCGCGGTGGCGGCTTGTTCTCGACGCCGGGGACGAAGACCTCGTCGTCGGGGACGGCGCGCAGGTCGCCGACGCCCCGCCGGACCACGGCGTAGATGAAGGCGAACAGCAACAGGAGCAGCAGGGCCTTCGCCGCGAGTAGCGGCACCTGGAGGTCGAGCACGGCTATCGCCCCCTGGGGGTGCGACGCTCCGTTAGGTTCCCGAAGAAGTCGGGGCCGGACGACCCGTCCCCGTCCCCTTCCCTGCGCCGGATGAAGCGGGCGTTGACCCCGCCGAAGGTAAGCTCGTCCCCGCTCTCGATGCGCTCGCGCTCTATCGGCGCCCCGTCGAGGAGGGTGCCGTTCGTCGAGCCGAGGTCCTCGACCAAGAAGCCGTTCTCCGAGCGGATGAGCCGCGCGTGACGCCTGGAGACGTTCGGGTCGGGGACGACGATGTCGTTCTCTTCGGAGCGGCCGACGCTCCAGGGCCCGCGGCCCTCCAACGGGTGCGCCTTCCCGCCGTCCTCCATGACCAGCTCGACGGTCTCCCGCGCCAAACCTTGTTTTTTCGCCTCGTCCGAGGAGATCATGGCCGTGCTCTGGGCGTCGCCCTCGTCCCCCGAGGTGTCTTCGGTGCGGAAAATGCGGGTCTGGCCCGACGTGTCCTGTGGCGCCCCCCTCTCGCGGGGGCCGTCGCCGCCCGTAAGCTTGGCGGTAACGCCAAACTCCCCGAAGCGCAAGGACTCTTCCGTGGTGAAGCGCACCCTCGGCGGGGTCATGAGGTGGTAATTTTTGGATTGGGCGTGGGTTGTGGCGTACTGGATCAGCTCGTCCCTGAGGGAGCTCTGGTATGCCCGGATCGACTCGGCGTCCGCCTCCGAGAGGTGAACGGTGAAGTCGTTCGGGGCGTAGGTTCGCGAGACGCTGACCATGCTGCCCTCATCCATCTGCTTGGCGAGGCCCTTGGCGATCTCGACCGGATGCACCTGCCGCCTGAAGGCACGCCCGAACATGCCCTCGACGAGGGACTCCATCCGCTTCTCTATCTGCCGCAGGAAACCCAAAGAGCTCCTTACCCGCCCGCTCTGGAGCTTAGGAACCTGATCACCCCGTACATTATAGCCGCGAGACCGAGGGAAGTCATAGCCTCCGAGAGCGCCGCCGGCGTCTCCGACACCACGAGCGCGTACCCGAGCACCCCGCCCCCCACCGCAACGACGAGCCCCAGGGCCCACTGGCCCACCCACTCCGCCGCCGAGACGACCCCGGCCATGACCGCCCACAGCCCGGCCAGGAACCCGAGCGAGGGGTAAGCCCCGACCAACGCCTCGCCCTGGCGGAGAAACTCCTCGGGGCCAAAGCCCAGGGGAAGGTTCCCCAGGGAGAGGCCCAGGTAGGGGAGCGCGCCGTCCTCCCAGGCCAGATCGTAGATTACAAGTGAGGCTGCCCCCATCGCCGCCGAGGGGATGGCCCCCAACGGGCGCATGAGCGCCCCCAACAGTAGCGGCAACCCCGCCCCGAGGCCTACCCCCGCCAGCGGGATGGAGAGCAAAGGTCCCAGAGGCAGACGGCTCATCCCGCCGCTGACGGAGCCCGCGGCGACCCAGAGCCCTCCCACGGCCGGCAGCATCGCCGCGAGACCGAAGGAGATCTGACCGTTCCTCGCAAGGGCCACGGCGAGCGCCACGATCACTCCGAGAGCTCCGAGGCGCGGCAGGAGGTAGCCCAACACCCCGAACCCCGCCGCCACGCCCAAAGATGCCGCGTCGTTCAGGAGCAGCCCGGCTACGAGGTAGCCGAGCCAGCCGGCCACGAGCCCGTTCACCGCCCGCAATACGTGCCCCCCGTACCCGCTCTTCTTGTTCGGGGACCCGTCCAGAACCTTCGTCCGGGCGCCGGTGCTCTCGCGGCGTCCGGTGAGGAGCTTCAGGGCGGAGGCCGCATCCCTCGGGCGGTGGTCCGGGTTGGGGGAGGTCGCGCGGTTCACGAACTCCTGCAGGCGGGGCGGCGGCTCCTCCGGCTGACGAGCGAGGAGGGCGCGGGCCGTGGCCCCTACGGCGTAGATGTCGGTCAGCTCGGTCGGGTTCTCGCCGTCCAGGATCTCGGGCGCTATGTAGCCCGGGGTCCCCACAGCGTAGCCGACCTGGGTCAGGCGCGTATCTCCGGCCCGGTAGGCGACCCCGAAGTCGGTGAGCTTCACCCGGCCGCGTTCGTCCACGAGCGCGTTCTGGGGCTTTATGTCGCGGTGGATGATGCCCCGGGAGTGCGCGTACTCCAGGGCCGAGAGAATCTGGACGAGCGAGTCCACGACGTCGTCCATCCGGTAGTGCCTCGCGGCGACGTCGAGGGGGTCCCCGCGCACGAACTCGGTTACGAGGTAGACCTCGAGGTCCCCGGGGATGACCTCCAGAGTCTCCACGATGTTCGGGTGCTTGAGGCCCTCGGCGATCTGGCCTTCCCTGAGGGCCCGCGAGCGCTCCCCATAGCTGTAAACGGGGATGACCTTGACGGCTACCTCCTGGCCTCCCCGGAAGTACCCTTTCTTTCCGTCAACGGAGCGGGCCCGCCAGACGGTGGCGAAACCGCCACGGCCGACCATCTCCGCGAGCGCATAGCGTCCCTGTCCGGGACCACCGCCGCCGATGTAGCGCGTCCCTACCATCGGGAAGGTATTGTATAGCCCTCGCGCCACGCCTGTTACGGGGTACGTTGCGCCCTCGCCGTCCTACGGTCGGTCTTCCTCCGCGTCGTGCGTCCGCCGGGTCCTCCCGAGCTTCTTCGCCAGAGCGCCGAGGGCGTCTATGAGTGCCCGCAGCGCCGGGTCTTCGATGGGCTCGTACGCGCGCACCGTGCGGCTGTGCGCGCCTTCCTCGACCGTGACCGTGTGCAGCCGAAGGTCGGCGGCCCCGTGCGGCGGCTCCTCGGGCCCTTCCGGTCGCTCAAAGAAGCGCGCCTCCTCGACGCAGCGCACGAGCTCCGCGGCCTCCTCCTCCCGTAGCTCGCTCGTGTCGATCTCGATCGGGGCCCGGAGCCCGGGGAAGAACGCCAGCCCTCCCTCCGTGCGGAACTTGAGGCGCATGCAATGCCTCCGATTGGTGCTAGGTCGGGTCTATGCCGACGCCGCCCCAGGCCTCGCGGACGGCCCGGAGTTCGGGGCCGCCGGATCCGTAGAGGGAGGCCACGGCCCTTGCGGTGAGCCGGGCGAACCTTCGGAATCCGGTGTCGGGCTTGAGCGTGGGGTCGATCGCGGTTGCGTTCCAGATCCTGCCGGCAACCTCCCAGGCGTTCCCTCCGAGGGCCGTGGCGGCGAGGTAGAAGGCCCTGTTGGGGATGCCGGAGTTTATGTGTACGCCGCCGTTGTCCTCGAAGGTGCTGACGAAGTCGTCCATGTGGGCGGGCTGCGGGTCCTTTCCGAGGATCGGATCGTCGAAGGCCGTGCCCGGCCTGCTCAGCGAGCGGAGCGCGACCCCGTTCACCTTCTCCGTGAAGAGGCCCGCCCCTACCGTCCAGTCCGCCTCCTCGGCGGTCTGGCCGAGGCGGTATTGCTTTACCAGGGAGCCGTAGACGTCCGAGAGGTGCTCGTTCAGCGCGCCCGGCTGCCCCATGTAGTCGAGCCCGGACTCGTACTGGGTCACGCCGTGGGCCAGCTCGTGTCCTATAACGTCGAGCGAGATCGTGAAACGGTTGAAGAGCTCGCCGTCCCCGTCGCCAAAGACCATGCGCTGGCCGTCCCAGAAGGCGTTGGTGTAGTTCACGCCGAAGTGGACGTGCCCGTCGAGCGGCATCCCGGCGTCGTCGATGGAGTCGCGGTCGTAGGCTTCTCGGAAGAAGTCGTAGGTGGCGCCCAGGTCATCGTAGGCCTCGTCCACGGCGGCGTCTCCGGTCGGGCCTCCCCCCTCGGCGCGGGCCACCCTGCCCGGCAGGTTCTGAGTGTTGCCGACGTCGTAGATCGTACGCCTCTTTCGGCCCTCCGGGTCCAGAGCACCGCGTATCCCCATGCCGGGGGCCCCCGACGGGGGCGTGACCTGACGCAGCGAACGGAAGGTACCGTCGCTTGCGAGGGCGTGCATCGCGGCGTCCCGTTGAGCGGGAGAGCCGTTGCGGGCGATCTCGCGCAGCACATAGGGCGGCAGCACGCAGAAGACGGGATTGCGACAACTCCTACGGTCGATAACTTGCTCCTATCGTTGGGCCCGAATTCGATCGGGGCGGCCTACTGACACCCTACCCAGGGCGTCTTCCGGGGACACCAAGCCTGCGGCAGTCCCCGGATCTCTTGATGTCCGCACGGGCGGTCCGGCGAGATTTCAGCGTGTAAACTCCGCCCAGGATGAGTGACGGAGTGGCACACCGGGGGCACGACGAGGAGCCGGAGAACGCAAGGGCGGGTTCCGGGCGCAGGAGGCGGCGGGTCCTGCCCGCCCTTCTCGCGGGGCTGCTCGCGCTCTCCCTGCTCTCGGCGATGGCCGCGCCCCTCCTTCTGGATCGTTCGTCGACGGATAGCGACGACGAAGCCAAGGGGCTTCTCCTCGGGGCGGCGTCCGAGATGGAATCGTGTGCCGCGTCGGCGGGCGGCTCGTTCGAGGGCTGCGACGCCCGGCGCATGGGGGAGCTCGCCTCCGGCATCGAGTGGCGCGAGGGGGTGGCGCCGTACGGCGTGGGCTGGGGGGACGGCAGGGTGGGCAGGGTCTACGTCTCCGTCGCGCCGGACGTGGGCGACGCGAGCTCCTACAGGCTGGAGACGACGAGCGGGAGCGGGTACGTCTTCTCCTACGAGTACTCGGGCGGCTCGGTGACGAAGATGGCGAAGGGCAGCAGCGAGCCCGAACCCTGGTAAGCCGCAGCGGCGCAGGCGTCGTGGGAGTTCGTCTCCGTCGACCCTCGCCCATGACACGCTTTGGGAGGAGATTTTCTTTGCTCCCGTATACCTCGCGCCCGCACGTGTGACTCAACCGCTTGGACCGGGGAAGCCTGCGAGTAAAATAGCCGTCGTTGCCCCCGACAAGACGCAGGAGATGCTTACGATTTCCACGGACGAAAGATCTCTCACCCTTGCAGGTGTGGGAGCCGGATGCGGGCCGTCGAGCCTGCGGGCTTCGCATGGGCGGTCTTACGCGACCCGCAAGGTTCCGTTTGCCGCACGACCGTCTCACTTCGTGGGATCCGGCCGGGGGGATTCGTGATGCGGGTCGGCAGCATCTCCGGTATTGGGGAGGTGGACGCCGGGGCGTGGCGGACCCTGGAGCCACGGGACTTCCCGTTTTTCGATCTCGAGTTTCTAGAAGCCCTCGAACGCTCCCGCAGCATCGGTCCGGCCAGCGGGTGGTCGCCGGCTTACCTCCTTTGCGAGGACGACAGAGGAGGGGTGCTCGGCGCGCTCCCGGTCTACCTCAAGACGGACAGCTACGGCGAGTACATCTTCGACTGGGAGTGGGCGCGGGCGTATCGGGAGCACGGTCTCCGGTACTACCCCAAGCTCACGGCCGCCGTGCCGTTCACGCCCGCGACGGGGCCGAAGCTCCTCTCGCGCCCCGACCTCGGCGAGGATGGCAGGGAGGGACGCCGGGCCGTGGCGCGCGCCCTGCTCGACGCTGCCCGCGTGCTCGGCGACGAGCTCCGGGTCAGCTCCTCGCACGCGCTCTTTCTCCCGGAGGATGAGATCGGAGAGTTCGAAGATCGGGGGTTCGCGGTGCGCCACTCGTTGCAGTTTCACTGGCGCAACCGCGGTTACGGCTCCTTCGACGATTACCTCGGGGCGCTCACGAGCAAGCGGCGGCGTCAGATCTCGCGCGAGCGCCGCCAACTCGGGGAGGAGGGCTTGATCGTAGAGCGCCTCACCGGAGACGACCTCACCCCCCGGCACGCGGCCCTTATGTATCGCTTCTATCTGAGCACGCTCGACAGGAAGTGGGGCTCCCCGTACCTTACCGGGGCTTTCTTCGACGAGGTCTTCCGGACGATGAAGGACCGCATCCTCTTCGTTCTCGCGCGCGACGCGACGACGGGCCGGCCGGTCGCGGGCGCCCTCAACTTCTACAAGGGCCGGACCATCTTCGGTCGCTACTGGGGCGCCTTCGAGGAGCGGCGCAACCTCCACTTCGAACTCTGCTACTACCAGGCGATCGAGTTCGCCATCGAGCGCGGCATGGACCTCTTCGAGGCCGGGGCGCAGGGCGAACACAAGCACGCGCGCGGCTTTCTGCCGTCGATCACGTATAGCGCGCACGAGATCCGGCACAAAGGCTTCCGCCGGGCTATCGAGCACTACATCGAAGAGGAGAAAGAATGGCTCGCCGAGGCGATGGAGGACTACGCCCGGCACGACCCCTACAAGGCCTGACCGGATAGCGGCCTGCGTCGCCGCGGGGAGGCACACGCTTCCCTGGTGTTCGCCAAGTGTTCCGTGGGTTGGTACAATCCCCGAGGCTGCTGAACCAGCTTATGGGCGAGTGGCGGAATCGGTAGACGCGCTAGGTTCAGGGTCTAGTGTCCGAAAGGACGTGAGGGTTCGAGTCCCTCCTCGCCCACCAGATCGTCCTAGCCGGCGGGCAGCGCCTTGCGAGCGGAGATCCCCCGGCCCCTACATGGGGGTTGTTTGGAACGTAGATCCCACAGGTCCGGGCCGAAGGTTCGCCGCGCAAGACCCGCGTCTTCTCGTGGCGCGACCGGCCGCCCCCAGTCGAAACCCCGCGCGCGTCGGGCGAGGACGCTCCCGCCCTGGATCACGCTCCTCGGCTCCATCCTCTTCCTTGCCACCTGCTTCTTCCTTATCTTCTTTGTCGCGAAGGGCTGCGTCGCCGCGCAGGAGTCGACGCACATCCGCAAGTACGTCACGAGCGCGGACAGCACCTTGAGCGACTCCGCCAACCTCGGTAGGGAGGAGCTGCAGGGCGTCCTCGCGGGTGCCGCCGCGGACCCGGGGGCGATGGACGCGAACGCTCTGAGCTCCGCCTCGGACAAGGCGCGAACGTACTACCTGGATGCCCTTCACAATCAGGAGGTGCCGCCCGGGTTCGAGGACGCCCACCACTACATGGTCAGCGCCCTAGGCATCAGGGCGGAGGCCATGGAGGATCTCGCCTCGTCCGCCGGCGGGGAGCCCGCCGAGGCTGGGGAGGTCCTCGCGGCCTCCGTGGAGGACTTCAAGCTCAGCGACGCCGTCATCCGCGACCACTACGTCCCCGCCTCCGAGGACGCGCTCACACAGTTGGGCAAGAGGGGAGACCGGAGCTACCTCTACGAGCCCGCGCCGTTTATGGACTACGAGGCCCTGGGGCTGGAGACGGAGACGGCGGCGGGCGCGCCCGCACCCTCCGACCCCAACGCGCTGCACGGCTTGGAGATACTCGCCGTGGAGATTGGCGGACAGCCACTCTACGCGGGGGGCAACGTCCTTCTCACGGGTTCCGCCGAGCCGGTGTTCTTCGTGAGCGTCACCAACGGCGGCGAGGTGCTCGAGACCGGGGTGCCGGTCGAGGTTGTGCTCAACACGAGCGCCGAGCGGCAGGCGCTGTCGGCCACGATCGAGCGCATAGAGCCCGGGGCGACGGCGACGGTGGAGGTCTCGGGCTTCAAACCCGGACAGCTGAACGAGACCGTCGAAACGACGATCTCCGTTGGCCCTGTCGAGTTCGAGCAGAACGAGGACAACAACGCCCTTACGGGCACCTTGACGTTCGGCATGTAAGGAGGGCGGGATCTTGGTAACGGCGGTAGTCCTTGTTACGACGGAGAGCGAGAGGGTCGCGGAGGCCGCCCAGGCGATGTTGAAGATCGAGGGCGTCACCGAGGTCTACTCCGTCACAGGCCCCTACGACCTCGTGGTCATGGTGCGAATACCGGACTTCGAACGGATGGCCCAGATTATCCCCGAGAAGCTCGCCCAGGTCCCCGGCGTCGCCCGTACCGAGACCATGGTCGCCTTCCGCACCTACTCCGACTACGACCTCGACCGCATCTGGTCTCAGGGCCTGGAGTAGCCCTGATCTAGATGTTCGGGGATGGCTAGCAGGGGAGGCACATGGAGCATCCCAACTCCGCGCTGATCCGGCGACTGTACGAGGCCCGCGACCGGGACGACTACGACGCCATCCGATCCCTGCTCTCCGGGGACGTGGTCTGGCACGAGCCCGACGTGGGCGGCGAGCACACCGGCGACCTGCACGGCCCCGGCGCCGTGCTCGCCATGATCCGGGACGCCCGAGGACGCACCGGGGGCACCTTTCGCCTTCGTCCCCGCGAGATCGTGGCCAACGGCGAGCACGCCGTGGCCCTTATCGACTGGTCCGCCGAACGCGAAGGAGAGGTTCTCGAAGGCAAGGAGGTCGCCGTGTACCGGGTGCGATCCGGCAAGGTCGTCGAGGTGCATTTCCACCAGGACGATGGGGAACTGGATCGGAGGTTCTGGGAACGGTGATACCGGAGGTAGAGACCGAACGGCTGCTCCTGCGGGCGTGGAGGGAGAGCGACCTCGACCCCTACGCCCGCATGTGCGCCGACCCGGAGGTCATGCGGTACCTTCCCCGCATGCTGAACCGCGAGCAGAGCGAGGAGCAGGTCGCGGGCTTCGTCCGCCATTGGGAGGAGCGAGGGTTCGGTCTTTGGGCCGTGGAGCATAGGGCCACCGGCGCGTTCGCCGGGTTCATCGGCCTGCTACGCCAGGAGGATTGGTCCGAGGGCGAGCACAAGACCGAGATGGGCTGGCGCCTCGAACGCTCCTTCTGGGGACGGGGGCTCGCTACCGAAGGCGCGCGGGCGAGCCTCCGTTACGCATTCGAGGACGTAGATCTAGGTGGCATCAGCATAACCCTGCCGGAGAACGCCGCGTCTCGCCGGGTCATGGAGAAGGCTGGCCTGACCCTACGGGGTGAGACCTCGTGGAAGGGCTACGGGGTGGTCTGGTACGCCACCGACCGCAGGGAGTGGGAGGCCGGGGAGCCTCCGGCGGGCTAGCCCTGCTCCTCGGCCGGGGCTTCG
>JADDPV010000107.1 GCA_016781705.1 Rubrobacter sp. | reverse complement strand
AGTCACGAGATCCAGCCCAACCACCCTCGCCTCCTCCGCTATACTTATCAGCGTGCTTATATATTATCAGGATGTTGATAAATTCAAGGAGTATTCATGGAGCGGGCAGGGACGGCGGAAGGCGTGGAGGGCAGGGTCGGGTACCAGATGAAGCGGGCCGAGCACGCGCTGAGGCTGGAGATGGACGGGGTGTTGAGGGGGCTCGGGGTGACGACGCCGCAGTACGCGGCGATGAGCGGGCTGGAGGAGGAGCCGGGTCTTTCGGGGGCGGCGCTGGCGCGGAGGAGCTTCGTGACGCCGCAGACGATGAATGGGATCCTGCTAAAGCTCGAGGGCGCGGGGCTCGTGGAGCGCCGGCCCCATCCCGAACACGGGCGGGTACTTCAGGCGTACCTCACGAGAGCCGGCGAGGAGTTGCTCGCCGAGTGCCACCACAGGATACTGGAAGTCGAGGAGCGCATGGTGGCGGAGTTGAACGGGGACGAGCGTTCCCGGCTCCTGGAGGCGCTGCGCGCCTGCACGCGCGCGCTCCAACGCAAAGAAAAAGGGGCTCCCCGTTTGGGGAGCCCCTTTTAGAAGCGTTGTCAAGCTTTACTGCTGCTTGGTCGCCGACACCTTCGTGGTGAAGGTCAACTCGTCGCGGCCGTCCTGCGAGCGGTCCACGACTACCACGTCGCCGGGGTCGAACTCGCCGCCGATGATGCGGCTACTGAGAGGGTTCTCGATAAAGCGGCGGATGGCCCTGGCCAGCGGACGCGCGCCGAACTTCGGGTCGTAGCCCTCCTCGGCGAGGAATTCCTTAGCCCCGTCCGTCGCCTCTACGGAGACCCTCTGGCTCTCCAGGTGCTTGTTGAGCCGGTTGAGCATGATGCTCACGATCTCGAGCACGTCCTCGCGTGTCAGCGGCTGGAAGACGATGATCTCGTCTATACGGTTGAGGAACTCCGGCCTGAAGCCGCGCTCCAGGGCGTCCATCGCCCGCCGCTCGGTCTCGCGGAAGTCCACGCCGTCGCGCGCCGTAAAGCCGAACTGCCGCTCGGAGACAAGGTGCTGGCTGCCGACGTTCGAGGTCATGATGACGACGGTGTTCTGGAAGTTGACCGTCCGCCCCTGCGCGTCGGTGAGGCGCCCGTCGTCCAGGATCTGCAGGAACATGTTGAACACGTCCGGGTGAGCCTTCTCGATCTCGTCGAACAAGACCACGCTGTACGGACGGCGCCTCACGGCCTCCGTCAACTGCCCGGCCTCCTCGTAGCCGACGTAGCCTGGAGGCGCGCCGACGAGCCTGGAGACCGTGTGCTTCTCCTGGTACTCGGACATGTCTATCCGGATCATGGCGTCCTCCTCGCCGAAGAGCAACTTGGCGAGCGTGCGTGCAAGCTCGGTCTTGCCGACACCCGTAGGCCCGAGGAAGATGAAGCTCCCCACCGGCCGCTTCGGGTCCTTGACGCCGGCCCTAGCCCGGCGGATGGCCTCGGCCACCGCCTTGACGGCCCGCTCCTGCCCGACGACCCGCTCGTGCAGCACGGCCTCGAGGCTCAAGAGTCGCTCGGCCTCCTCCTGCACGATGTTCGTCGCGGGGACGCCGGTCCACTCCTCCAGAATGCGCGCGATGTCCTCGCGCCCGACCACGGGGGCTTCCGTCTCGCGCTTGCCAACCCAGCCCCTCTGCTGCTGCTCCAGCTCGACGCGGAGCTGCTCCTGGCGCTGCTTGAGGTTCGCGGCGGTCTCGTAATCCTCACTCCGAACCGCATCCTCCTTCTCGCGCTCCAGTTGCGCCATCTCCTCCTCGATGCGCCGCACGTCCACCGGCGGCACCGTCGAGCGCAGCCTCACCTCGGCCGCGGCCTCGTCCAGAAGGTCGATGGCCTTGTCCGGGAGGAAGCGGTCGGTGATGTAGCGGTCGCCGAGCTGCGCGGCGGAGATGAGCGCCTCGTCGGAGATGCGCACGCGGTGGTGCGCCTCGTAGCGGTCCCTGAGACCGAAGAGGATACCGATAGTCTCGTCCACCGTCGGCTCGTCAACGAGCACGGGCTGGAAGCGGCGCTCCAGCGCCGGGTCCTTCTCGACGTTCTTGCGGTACTCGTCGAGCGTCGTCGCCCCGACGACCTGCAGCTCGCCGCGCGCTAGGGCCGGCTTGAGCATGCTGGAGGCGTTCACCGCGCCCTCGGCGCCGCCCGCGCCGACGATGGAGTGGAGCTCGTCGATGAACAGGACGATGTTCTTCTCCTCCTGCTGGAGCTCCCGGATCATCTGCTGCATCCGCTCCTCGAAGTCGCCGCGGAACCTCGTGCCGGCCACCAACCCGCCGACGTCGAGCGCCAGGACGCGCTTGCCCTTGAGTATCTCGGGCACGTCGTCGGAGACGACCCTCTGGGCCAGCCCCTCGACGATGGCCGTCTTGCCGACGCCCGGCTCGCCGATGAGGGCGGGGTTGTTCTTGGTGCGCCTGCTCAAGATACGCACGACGCGCGCTATCTCCTCGGCGCGGCCCATGACGGGGTCGAGCTCGCCGTCGCGGGCGGCCTGCGTGAGGTCGCGTGTGATCTGGTCGAGCACCGGCGTCCTGCTCTGCTGCTGGCCGCCCTGAGGTCCACCAGGACCACCGAAGCCACCACCACCGAAGCCGCCGGGACCGAAGCCGCCGCCACCGCCGCCGCCGGGGGCCGCGGCTCCCGGTCCGGCCTGTCCGCGCTGCTGGAGGAGCCTGAGGATCTCATGCCGCAAGGCCTCCGCGTCGGTGGCGCCGTGGCGCGAGAGGATCTGATACGCGTTCCCATCACCCTCGCCCAGGAGCCCGAGCAACAGGTGCTCGCTCCCGACCTGTGCCGAGCCCATCTGCCGCGCCGCCGCGAACGAGAGTTGCAACGCCCGCTTGGCGCTCGGCGTGAACGTGTACATCGCCTCGCCCGGCTCTCCGCGTGTCTCGTCGAAGCTGGCGCGCATCGCCGCAACGTCCGCCCCGGCGCGGCCCAACGCCTCCGTCGCCACGCTGTCGCCGGTGACGATGCCCGCCAAGAGATGGTCGGTGCCGATGGCGTTGGTCCTTGTCGTCCCGGCCGAGGCCTCGCGGGCGCGCATCACGGCATCGAGAGCCTCTTCGGTGAGGGCCTCGAAGAAGTTGCCCGGGCCCTGGTTCTGTTGCTGCACCAGGTGCTGCAGCATCTCGAACGGGTTGGAGCCCATGCCTCCGCTACCCCCCCCGAACATGCCGAGCTCCCTGGCGCACTGCGTGCATAGGTACGCCAACGCCCGCTGTCCGCCCTGCTGCCGCGTCACCTGTACGCTCGCGGGCCGTGTCCTGCAGTTCTCGCATATCATCTGCTAAACAGCCTCCTGAAATATAAGATCTTCTCCCCTTCTACCCGAACCCAACGGTAACTTAACCCGTAATATCTGAGTCTGGGATGCTCATATTTTATCCCTTTTTTTCTTTAGATCAAGGTGACCGAGAGCGTCTCGCGGTGTGAGTGTGAACGTATCGTCGCCGCGGCGGAGGCTTGGGGGCGGGATGGTAAGGCGGGCCTTGTAAGACGCTTGTCCGATCACGGGCTGTAGGGGGTCTTATGAGTCCCTCGCCGGGTCGCCGGGGTAGGCTGCGCCGCAAGGAGGGTATATTCTTTTGAAGCCAAAGCGACGAGGAGGTTGACTTGCAGGAGCACGGTCTCGTAGGACTCGAAGCGCGCACGGCCAACGGCGAAGAGGTGATCGGGCGCATCTCGGAGCTAATCGCCGACGAGACGACTGGGGAGGTGACGCACGTCGTGGTCGAGACGGAAAGGGAGCTGGTACAGATCCCCATAACCGCCCTGGACCTCGACCCGGAGGCCGACTTCGCCACCTTCCACGCCGACCCCTCCGACGACGAGCCCGGCGACCACGTCGACGACGCCGAGAGACCGGCAGGTTACGCGCCGAACAGGGACGTAGGGCCGGAGGACCGGCTGCACGAGGGCCAGTTCGTCGCCGCCCCTGAGGATGAGGCCGCGGCGCAGAGCCGCGAGGAGTTGGACCGCGAGGGCGACCAGGCCGGCGGCTTCGAGGACGAGGGCTCCACCCCCACCGACTCCGGCTACCCGCGCAACGACGCCTACATAGACCCGGACTCCGGCCAGGAACGTGAGCGCTACCCGGCCGAGGGCGAGGACCTGCGCTCCGACATCGAGCAGCTCCTGGACGGCACCGACCTGCGACTGCGCGAGGTGCGCGAGGGCGTTGTCGAGCTGGAAGGGAGCGCCGGCAGCCGCGAGGACCTGGAGGACCTGGTGGCCCAGATAGGCGAGTTGGAAGACGTCCTCGATGTGGAGACGACCGACGTGGACGACGTCGGTTAGCCTCGCACCCCCCCGAACTGCCGTGACTCCTTCGCGGTCGTTTCGGCGGTCACGTGCTCTTCGAAGGGTGTTTCACGATGGTCCGAATCTTGAGCCCGCCGCGTACGCGCTGCGTGAGGTCCACGGTCATCTCAACCGGGTCGCAAGCGGCGACGAGGTCCTCGAGGAGCGTCGCAGCCAGGTCCTCCGCGAAGATCCCACGCTCCCTGAACCCCCACAGGTAGAGCTTCACGGCCTTCGACTCCAGGAGCCGCGCCCGTGGGCGGTAGGTGAACCTCAACTCATAGAAGTCCGGCTGGCCGGTCACCGGGCAAATGGCGGTTAGCTCGTCGGTCGAGAACTCCACGACTGCGTCCACACCCTCGTGCTCCCACGCCACCGTCTGGAGTTCTCCGGCCCCGACCGGCCCGCGCGTCTCCTGCCCGAGCATCAACCCTTCGTCCTGCCGCACCATACAATCCTCCTCACTCGACGGCTCCGCTCCCGTATGTTAACCGGCGAGCCGGGAGCGCGGGGCGACGGACCAGGGCGTTTCTCGCTGGCGTCCGGTCTTCGTAGCCGCGGCGCCTCCCCGGCATTAAAAAATAGCGGGAGGTTCGGGGTCTCGGGCGATGCCGCGGGGCGGCAGGAGGAGAAGAGGTCGGGATGGCGACAGAGCGCACGACATTCGCCCCGACGGGTTACATCTTTGAACAGTTCCGGATGGCAAGGGGGTGCCTCGGCTACGTCGTAGCCGACCCCGAGACGTAGCTCACGGCGACCGTGGACCCCGAGCTCGAGATGGTCGGGCCGATAATAGACTTCGTCTTCGAGCACGGGCTTCGCCTGGCGTACGTGATCGACACCCACACCCAAGCCGATCACGTCTCGGGAGTTCGCGAATTCAAGAGAAAGACCGTAGCCAGAGTCGTCATGCACGAGAAGGCCCCTTCGAGCCTCGCGGACCTCCACGTGGAGAACTGTGACCGGCTGCTCCTGGGCGACCTGCCCCTCAAGCTCCTCCACATGCCCGGGCACGCGAAGGACCTCGTGAACGTGTTGATCGGTGAGCGTGTTGATCGAGAGGGACCCGAGCAGGCTCCTCGCCGCCGACGCCCTGCTCATCGGCCCGCGCGGACGCACCGACCTCCTCAACGGCAACGCCACCCGCCAGTACCATGCCCTCTACTACACCCTCAAGAGCCTCCCCGATGACCTCAAGATCCGGCCCGGCCACGACTACAAGGGGTGCAACCACACGACCCCGGGCGAGGAGAAGCGGAGCAACCCCAAAATGAACTTCGCCTCCGAGAGGGAGTTCGTGGAGTACATGGACCGGGAGAACCCTAAGAAGCTCGACCCCGTCTACCAGCTCGCCGAGGTCCTCAAGGCCAACATGGACTGAAGGAGGCAAGGTGTCTAGAGCAGTTATATTAGATCTTGAGATCTCCGAGTTGGGACAACAGCGGTTTCTGACGATAATCCCTAAAGACGAGCAGGACATCATCGTTCGGCAAAATCCGCTAAAGAGATACTTGATGCGGCTCAACGTAGGGTAGTACCCTATTCAACCGTGGATAGTAGTCAGGCAGCATGAGCGGCCTCCAACAACCACCTCGCGGGCGTCCTCGCCCGCGCCGCTTGGGTGCAGCAGCAGCAGCCGGGGGAACGGCAAAGCTCAGAGCAGTTCGTAAAGCGACCAGCGCTGATCATCGCTGAGCCCACCAAAGCTTGAGCCGGAGTTCGTTCGACTCATCGCCACTGCTCGGCGGCGCCGCCACCCCCCGCCACCAACAACCTCACACACCGATGCACTCGGCAGAAGAAGTAGTTGTGTAGACCG
>JADDPV010000130.1 GCA_016781705.1 Rubrobacter sp. | reverse complement strand
CTCCCGGACGTAATGATGACATAACCGGCTGTCTCGCTCCGCACAACTAAAGCCGTATACTCAACCGGATAGAGCGAGTCGTTTTCGAGGAGAGAAGCGTGGAGCGCAAGACGATAGTGGTCATGGAGGGCGACCAGACCGGCCAGGAGCTGCTGGAGGAGGCCCTGCGGGTCCTCGACCCGTCGGTGACGGGGCTGGACGTGGAGTTCAAGCGGTACGACCTCTCGCTAGAGAACAGACGCAAGACGCGCAACGAGGTCGTCGACGAGGCGGCGCGGGCGATGTGCGAGACGGGCCTGGGCATCAAGGCCGCCACGGTAACCCCGGAGGGCGCGGACGATGTGGGCTCGCCGAACGCCATCTTGAGGCGCGGCATCAACGGGACGGTCATCGTGAGGACGGGACGGCGCATCCCGGGCGTGAACCCGCTCATGGGGCTGCACGCACCCATCTCCGTGGTGAGGATGGCCGTGGACGACGCCTACGGAGCGGAGGAGCGGCGCGAGGGCGAGGGGTTGGACGAGGTCGCGTACAGGACCGAGAAGATCTCGCGCAAAGTCTGCCGCGGCGTCGCGGAGTTCGCCTTCATCCAGGCCAGGAAGATGCGCGCTAAAGTCTTCGGCGGCCCTAAGTGGACCGTGTCGCCGGTCTACGAAGGGATGTTGAAAGAGGAGATGGACCGCGCCGCCGGGCTTAACAGGGACATCCGCTACGAGCCGCAGCTCATAGACGCGACTTATGCTCTTCTCCTCTCGACCTACGGCGAGCCGATGGTCATCCCGACCCTCAACCGCGACGGGGATTGCATGTCGGACATGGTGTTGCAGATGTTCGGCTCCATCGCGGGGGCGGAGTCCTTGCTCATCGCGCTCGACGACGACGAGAACCCCGAGGTCGTGATGTCCGAGGCCCCGCACGGCACGGCTCCGAGCCTCGAGGGCAAGAACGTGGCGAACCCGATGGCGATGATCCTGGCGGGAGCGGCGCTGCTCACGTACTTCCACGACGAGGAGGCCAACCAGGTGTCGCGCGCGATCTACGAGGCGGCCTTCGAGAGCGTCCTGGAGGGCACCCGCACCGCCGAGCTGGGAGGCTCGGCCGGCACCCGCGAGTTCGCAGACGAGGTGATCCGGCACGTCAAGAACAAGCTCGAGGTCTGGAGCGCCCTTGCGTAGGGGTCGCTCGCCCGGGCGGTTGATGGGGCGAGCCACCTCCAAGACCTCCGAGACGCCGACCTCGTTGGAGATGCTGGCGTTCAGCGCCCTGGCGGGCCTCCGCTCGATGGCCGCCCCGGCCCTCCTCTCCCGGGCCGCCCGTCGCCACGACATGGCGTCCCCGGAGACCGTGCCGCTCGCAAACCTCCTGAGCCACCTCTCCCCCCTGCTCCAGGTCCTCATGGTCGGGGAGATGATCGCCGACAAGACCCCCTTCGTCCCGAGCCGCACCTCCACCCCCGCGCTCTTCGGACGCGCCCTCTCCGGCGCCCTCGTTGCGGCGGCCCTCTTCGCCTCCGAGGGGCGCGACAGCAAGGGGAGCGCCGCCTTGCTCGGCGCCCTCTCGGCGATGGCAGCGGCATACACTGGGGAGAACCTGCGGGTGCAAGCGACGGAGAAGCTCGGCGTGCCCGACGCAGTTCTGGCCTTCCTCGAAGACGGCCTCGTCCTGTACCTAGGCAAGCGCCTGCTGGAAAAGGGGCGTTAGCGGGTCAACGAGACATCCACTCCTCCTCGATGCGTGTATGTGTAGCCATCGAACTCGCCGCGGTGGCTACAGAGGCGCACTGCTGGGCCGTGGTCCTATTATGAGAAGTGTTACGAGGCCCCCAAGGTAAGCTGCGGGAGCACGTCCAGGAGGTCGTGGGTAGCGACGCGGGTGTGGGTCGGGAGACCAGCTTGCTGATCTACTTCGACCGCATCGTACGGCTCGGCCTTTTGTTCAACGCGGTCGGTATGGTCTTACACGCCGTGATCGTGGTCCACGACGTCGGGAGGCGCAACAAGCTGTGATCCGCCCCCGATAAAGCGCAGGGGACGGCTTCCGGACGGCCATCAGGGCTCGTCCCTTCTCACGGGGCCGCTCAAGCCCCGAACCGGCGCAGCGTGATCTCGACCGAGTCCACGTAGTGCCCGCCGAAGTAGTAGACGTGCACGAGCAGGGGGTAGAGGGCGTAGAGGTGGCGCCGCTCCTCGAAGAAGCCGGGGCGGACGGAACGAAGCTCCGCGTATCGCCCGAAGAACCTCTCGCCGAAGGAGTTGAACAGGGAGATGTACGCGAGCTCGATCTCCGGGTCGGCGTGGTAGATCGCGGGGTCCAGGAAGGCGGTTATGCGATCTCCCTTAGCCAGCACGTTCCCGGCCCACACGTCGCCGTGGATCAGCGAAGGACGGTCCGGCTCCGCGATGAAATCGTCCAGCCTCTGCGCGAGCCCCTCGACGCGGGCGTGCAGCCCCGCCGGCAGCCGCCCCGACTCGCGGGCGACGCGGGCGACGTAGAGCAATCGTTGGTCGCGAAAGAACCGCACCCACGAGCCCGTCCACGGGTTCGGCTGTGAGAGGCTGCCGATCAAGGTGTCCCGCTCGTGGCCGTAGGCGTCCGCCGTGACGCCGTGCAACGCCGCCAAGAGCTCGGCCGCGTGCGCCTCGGCCCCCGAGATGCTCCCCCCTCCCTCCACGAACTCCATCAGCAAGAGCGTCTCCGACGAGTGGTAGACCTCCGGGACGGGCAGATCGCTGTTCGCGCGCAGGTAGCCCAGCATGTAAGCCTCGCGCTCCAGGTGCGCCTCGCCGGCGCGGTCCACCTTGGCGACCACGGGTGTCCCGTCCGCCAGCTCCGCCCGGTACACCTCCCCGATGCACCCGCCGCCCATCGGCCGGGCGCTCAGGAGCCTCGCCCCCAGGGCTGCCTCGACGCCTTCGGCTATGAACTTCTCAGCCACCGTCGCTCAGATGCCGCTGCCGGATGTCCGTCAGGAGGCCTTCGGAGGCGGCTTCGGCGAGGTCCATAACCAAGTCGAAGCCGTCGGGGCCGCCGTAGTAGGGGTCGGGTATCTCCCTCTCGGGACGGTCGGGGGCGTAGTCGAGGAAGGGCTGCACCACGGCGTCGCCACGTCCGCGGCACAGGGCAGCGACCGTCCGGTAATTCTCCTCGTCCATCGTGAGGACGTAGTCGAAGTTCTGGCAATCCTCCTTACCGAGAAGACGCGCCCGTTGGGCCGAGAGATCCACGCCGCGCCTCGCGGCGCTCCTTCGGGCGCGCGGATCTGGGGGCTCGCCCTCGTGGTAGAAGCCGTGGGTACCGGCGGAGTCGGCCTCTATCTCGGCTTCGAGGCCCTCGCGCCGCACCACCTCCTCGAAGACGCCTTGCGCCAGCGGCGAGCGACAGATGTTGCCCATGCAGACGAAAAGTACCCGTACCATGAGGAGGTAATGTTAGCCGCTGGGCGGTCCATCGTCAGTCGTTGCCTCCCAGCCCGGCCTCGCGGGCGCGGATGATGGCCTGGGCGCGGTCCGCGACCTGCAGCTTGGCGAAGATGTTGGAGACGTGGTTGCGCACCGTCTTGTGGCTCAGGTGAAGCTTGCGAGCAATCTCGGGGTTGGTCTCGTGCTTGGCGATGAGGGTGAGGATCTCGTGCTCCCTCTCGGTGAGCTCGGGGAAGGCGTCCGGCGGAGCACTGGGGCGGGATCCGGCGAAGTACCGCATGAGACGCTTGGCGATGGAGGGACCGAAGATGGCCTCCCCGCTCACCACCGCCCGTATCGAGCGCAGTATCTCGGCCTTCAGGGTACCCTTGAGCAGGTAACCGCGCGCGCCGGCCTGGAGCGCGGCGAAGATCGAGTCGTCGTCCTCGTACATGCTGATGACCAGCACGCTTATGTGGGGACTGGTGTGGAGGATGCGTCGGGTAGCCTCTATGCCGCCCGTGCCCGGCATGTTGAGGTCCATCAGGATCACGTCCGGCTGCAACCTCGCCGCGAGCTCGCGATCAGGCAGAGCCCAGTCGCCGTACGGCGGAAGTTGTTGGCGTCGCCCATCTTGAGCATTTTCGCGTCTCCTTTCTCGTGAGAGGAAGGGGCGCGAGCGTCGCACCCCGGGCTTGCAACCTCGCGCCTATCGGACGGCGGGTTACGAAGACATCCTCACCGGGCGTCCGGCCTGGCTCGTCCTCTCCGCGAGCATCGCGTAGCCGACCGTGGCGAACACGGCGCCGACGACGGCGAACGGCAGATCAGCGATCGCGTAGTCCGGCGCGAAGGATGCGAGCGGGATGGTGGCGATGATCACCGGGATGAAGGCGAAAGGAGTGAGGGTCAGCACCACGCGCGCCCAGCGCGGCAGCGCCTTCGCGCGCAGCGTGGCGACGCCCAGAAGGATCGATCCGCCGAGGGTGCCGAGGACCCCGAGGAACCCGACACCATCGAGAGCCGTGGCCTTACCGAAAACGCCCGCCAGCAGCACCAGGTTGATGGAGGCCGCGACGATAGCGATAGACGCCAGAAGCGTCCCCACGATCCCCAGTTTCTTCGAACGCCCCTCCAGCCGGGCCTGTACCCCCAACAGGCCGACGCCGAGGAAGAAGATCGCACCCATGAAGAAAGCCGGCCAGAGCCACTCGATGACCGACGCGCTTGGATCCACCGCATTGTAGGCCGCCTCGCCAAACGTCACGCCGATCACGATTTCCACCACATAGGTGAGGATCCACAGCGTCCCGCCCAGCATCATGGTGGGTCCAGCCCACCAGATCAGGTTGGACGACATTCGCAAGCTCCTTTTCTCGAATCTACGTTGCTGCGTTGTCCGGCCCGTTCTCGTGGGGGCCGGATTTTTCGCTACTTGAAGAGGGAGACGGAGCCTCGCGCCCCGCATCTGTCGTTCCCACGCCTACCGGACGGCGGGTTCGGGCGTCGTGCCGACTCGCTCCCGGCTGTCGCGGACGATGTAGCCGAGCAGGGCCCAGAGAACCGCAGTGAGGCCGAGGCCGACGACGCCTCCTGAGTCACCGAAGGCGGTCGAGCCTACTATTGCGACCGGGAGCCAGAGGGGGCAGAGAACCGGGACGAACCGCTTCCAGCCGGGGAGCCGCTTCGCCACGAGCACGGTAATACCGACCACCAGCATCCACAGCATGCTCAGAGGCCAGGCTGCGTCCGTGATGTTGAAGATGATGTTATTCCTCCCGAGCAGGCCCGTCGCCTCGAAGAAGCCGAACATAAATGCCAGCACGAGACCGACGAGCTGGATGAGCAGCACGGCCCGACCCCATTTGCCGGTCCCGGCCGCCCGCATACGCCTCATGCCCGTGTTGCTGCAGATCCACCCGGCTATGAAGACCATGCTCGCGATGCCGGTGATCAGAGCGTTTTCCTGTCCCTGCCGCAAGAACTCCTCGATCAGCAGCGCCGGAGCGCAGATCATGGCGATGGTTCCTAACATTCGATCGTTCATACGAATCTCCTTTCCTCGATGGGGGCGTAACCCTTCTGCTCCGCCCCTTCCATAAAACGTTTCTGGCCGCTCTCACCGCACGGCGAGCCGAGGCTCTACAGACACGTCGCTCTCCTCCGAAGCCGCGTGGCCCAGCCACATCCACCCGGCGGCGAAGACGAGGGCCGGGACCGAGTAGATCAGGGCCGCAGCGCCCTCGAAGGCCCTCCCGAGAAAGACCACGAAAACGAACCAGAGCGGTGAGCCAACGACGAGCAGCAGAGCCCCGCCCCGCGGCAGGACACCGGCTCTCAGGGTGGCCGCGCCGAAGATCACGGACCCGACCGTATACAGCAACATCGCCAGCGGGTGGGTGACGATGTCCAGGACGCCCAGCGTGGCCGCTTCGCCGACACCGATCCCAACCACGATGATGGCGATTCCGCCGAGAAGAGCGGCGGCAAACCCGCCGAAGGTCAGGCAGAAGCCGACCTTGCCCGGCCATCCGAAGCGGCCGGACTGCCGAAGATAGAGTCCCAGAACGCCCAGCGCCAGCAGAGCGTACATCGGCGTGTCCATGATATGCAGGAAGGCGTGGGACGCGAAGAACGTGCCCTTTATGGCTCCCTCGAACAAGAACAGGAGCAGGAGGATCGCGGCATTCACCACAACGAAGAGCGCGCCGCCCAACACCGCTGCCGGTCCTCCGTACCGGACCAGGTCCCGTCTCGACATCGGTAACCCCTTTCTA
>JADDPV010000101.1 GCA_016781705.1 Rubrobacter sp. | reverse complement strand
TGTCGCCCCTCTTGACGGCAGCATCATTTTCTGCCATGTTCGAGGTATCTTGGAATCGGACATGGGAATTGGGAGGAACGAGATGCACGAGCGGTCGGGGAACGGGAAGCAGGTCGTCGGGGGGATCACCCCGCAGCCGAGCAGAGGAGACGTGGGCGCGAGAATGGTCGAGCCACCAGTACGGAGCGAAGCGTGGCTGCTCATGGGGCTTACGGGGAGCGTCGGCGGGATACTGCAGCTCCTGGAGGGTCGCTTGTCCTTTACGGCTACCCCCTCGGCGGTGGCGGGGACACCCCCGTTTCTGGGTCGCCAGCTCCGCTCCCTGGAACAGAAAGCGCAGCGACCGGGCTTGGCCGAGGCCCTATCGTTTCGAGCCGCCGTCGGAGGAGATGAGGCCGTACGGGTCTTCGACGTGCCGCTCGAGGAGGTAGGCGAAGTGACCCTACCCTGGTACTACTTCGGTTACGGTACCATCTTTGCGGTACGCGACGCTCGCTTCCGTTTCTCTTTCATAAAGCCGCAGAACGCCAAGGCGCCGGGCAGCCCCGAGTACATCGGAGGAGCCATCGGCGATCTGTACCAGGGAAGAGGAGCGGGAAGAGCTTGGAAGGCCGCGCTGGGCCCACGCTAAGCGGCAGCCGTTCTCCCCGAGATGCGGGCAGGGCCTCCGTCAGCGCTACCACGTCGAGGGCATTTACTGCTTCGGCCATCCCACGCTCCTAGATCACGTAACAACTCGTGAGCCTCGGAAAGTCTTCACCGCGCCTTACGATCCACCCGCTGCGGGTCGTCGCGCTTCCGCCCACCGTATTGATCTCGAAGTCTGGCACGTACCTATGTGCTTTGGGGTTACCGTACCGGCTATACTGCCATCGAGATCGAGAAACGGCCCGCGAGTCAATGAGGAGGACGAGGATGGGGTTCAGGCGGTTGCTCTCAAGCATCGGGATCGGGGCGGCGACGGTGGACACGAGGCTCGAGAAGAGCGAGTTGGTGGCCGGCGAAGAGGTGCGGGGGGTCGTCGAGATCAAGGGCGGCGACGCCGAGCAGGAGGTGAACGCCATCCGCCTCGAAGTGCAGACGCACTACGAGCGCGAGTCGGGCGACACCACCGTGACCGAGACGGGGACCATCGAACGTTTCCAGGTCTCTGGGCATCTCAAGATCCAAGCGAACACCCATGAGGAGGTCCCGTTCTCCTTCCTCCTGCCCTACGACACGCCGCTCACGCTCGGGCGCACGGCGGTGTGGGTGCGAACCGCCCTCGACGTGGAGAGGGCTATAGATCCCTCCGACTCGGATAACATCACCGTCCGCCCCAGCCACACCCAGCGCTTCGTCTTCGACTCCTTCGAGCGCCTGGGCTTCTACATGAGGGAGGCGGATAACGAGGAGCTACCCCACCGCCTCCGGCGCCGGCTCCCCTTCGGCCAGGAGTTCGAGTTCGTGGCCGGCTCCGGCGAGTTCCGCGGCAGGTTCGACGAGGTGGAGCTCGTCATGTTCCCCTCCGAGGAGGCGGTGGACCTGATCTTGCAGATAGACCGCCGCGCTCGCGGCTTCGCCAGCTTCCTGAGCGAGCAGATGGGCACCGACGAGTCCTACGCCCGCCTGACCGTCCCCGAGAGCGCCACCCCGGGCGACATCCGCGAAGCCATCGCTGAAACCCTGCGCCAACACAGTCGCTAGAGCGGTTCGAGGAAGGGTTGGCTTCCGGCGAACAGCACCGTCAGCGTTGGAAGCCTGCCGAACTTCCCCACCGCTACTGACTACGGGCAGGGACGATCCCTGAGGAGAGGAGAAGATGGGGTTTGGGCGGTTGATTTCGAGCATCGGGATCAGGGCGGCGACGGTGGATACGAGGCTGCAGAAAGAAGAGTTCTCGCCCGGCGGGGAGGTGCCGGGGTCGTCGAGATCAAGGGCGGCGGACAGGAGCAGATGGTGGACGGTATCTACGTCAGCGTCAAGACCCGCTTCAGCATGATGGCGGGGTCGAATAAGGCGATAGGCATCGTCGAGAGGTTCCACGTAGCTCCAGGAAGGACGGTCCAACCGGGCTCGTGCGAAGAGATTCCCTTCTCCTTCCAGCTTCCTACGACACGCCGCTCAGCATCGGCTCTTCCGAGGTCTGGCCCCAGACGGGGCTCGACGTCAAATCGGTGTTTGATCCTGAGGACGAGGACCGCATCACCGTGCGCCCGAACCTTATCATGCGGACGGTCCTCGACGCCCTCGAGCACCTGGGCTTTGGCCTTAAGAGCGCAAGAAATGAAAGCGCGCCCGACCGGTTCAAGCACCGCCTGACCTTTGCGCAGGAGGTAGAGTTCGGCCCGAAACGCGGGGAGTTCGCGGGGCGCCCCGACGAACTCGAGCTTCTGATGTTCCCCTCCGAAGGCTCGGTGGACCTCGTCATGCAGGTGGATCGTCCCGGCTTCCGCGGCGAGTCCTACGCCGAGCTTACATTCTCCGAAGGCGAGGCTCCCCAGGGGCCGGACGGCGTCGCAGAAGCCCTGGCCGAGGCCATTCGCCGGCATAGTTAGAGTCGCCGGGTTCCTGGCGGATCCGCGCGTCCCGAACACCCGGGAGGCCTCTGTCCTCACCGTCTACAATAAGGGCAATGAGAACGCAACTCGAACTAAACGTCAGGCGGCGGGGGGCGATGAGCGGGGTGCTGACGCTCGGGAGCCTGGACCCCGCGTTCGAGGCCGCCGGTAGGGTGGACGGTGAGATGGTCGTTCTGGACCTGAAATCGGTCGAGTTCGTGGAGCCCGCGGGGTTATGCGGGTTGGCGGCGTTGCTGGAGTTCGTGATCCCACGTTCCAGCCTCGTCGGGGTCAGGCTGTCGGGCCACGACGTGCCGGCGTACCTGGAGCGGATGGACTTTTTCAGGATCTTCGGCCACCGGGTGGAGACGAACGTGGACGTGGCAGCCCTGGAGGAGCGCCGGAGGGGTAACCCGGGAACGCTGCAGGAGCTGATCCGGTTCCACTCCGAGGAGGAGATCCCCGGGATCATCAACCGCATCTCGGAGATCCTGGAGAACAAGGACTACCGCTTGCGCGAACGCGCCGCTATTTGCGCTACGCTGTCGGAGATCTGCGCGAACGCCGTCGAGCACGGCCACTCCCCGTTCGGCGCATACGCCGCCGTGCAGGCGTACCAGCACGTCGTCAGCGGCGGACGCACGAGGGGAGAACGCGCCGGCGAGGAGGTCATTATCGCCATCGCCGACGGGGGCGTGGGCGTGCGCGAGACTCTCTCGCGCAACCCGAAGTACGCCGAGCACACGCAGACGGACAACGACGCCTTGAGGCACGCCCTCAAGATGGGTGTCTCGGGGACCGGCGAGGTCGGGCGCGGCGGCGGCCTCGCTGTGGTCGCCCAGATCTCCGCCCGCGCGAGCGGCTCGCTCTCCCTGCGGTCCGGATCCGGCCGCGTGACCTCCTACGGTGACCGCACCAACTCCCGCAACGTCCCACCCTTCCCGGGCGCCTTCGTCCGCGTCTCGCTGCCGAGGAAGCCGGCCAGCTCGTCAGCCGGCCAGCCGGTCGGCAAGAGCAGGAAAGCCGATGGCTAGACCGGCGCCCGAAAACGCGAAAATACCCTTGCGCTCCTCGTGCACCACGCGTATAATCCCAACATATGATTTCACTGAATACAGTGAGGATAGAGTTGGTGGCTGAGGAGCGGGGTCGCGTGGTCTACGACGTGGCCGCGGATCCAACCGTCGGCGGGAAGCTGATGGTGACGCGGGGGACGGGTCGCCGGGTGCGGGAGGCTCTGGCGGGCTTGCTGGAGGGGTTGCCGTCGGGGGGCGTGTTGTACGTGGACACGCGGGGCGTGGAGTTGATGGACTACTCGTTCGCCGACGAAGCTTTGGGGATACTCGCTTCTCGGGTGGCGTCGGGGGAATATGGGGAGCGGCGCGTGGTGCTGGTGGAAGAGGACCGGGAGCTTTTGGAGAACGTGGAGGCTTCCTTGCGGCAGCGAGGGCTGGCGATGGTGCGGGTCGAGGAGCCAGGCGGGGAGCCCGAGGTGGTCGGAGATGTGCCCGGGCATCTGGTAGAGACGCTGCGCGAGATCCAGGCGGCCGGCTCTATCTCCAACGCCGATCTGGCGGCCAGGCTCGGCCTTAACCACACCGCGATGAACAATCGCGCCACCCGCCTCTTCAAGCTCGGCCTGATACAGCGCCACAAGAACACCGCCGCCCCCGGCGGACGCCAGTACTCCTACGAGGGGGTCTCCTGATGTTTATTTTTGTCTGTAGTCTCACTCATTTCAGTGAAGAAAGCGGTAGTGGCGCTTCGGCGTCGGAGGAGGTGTAGCGCGATGCGTGAGGAGTACATGATCGAGCGCCACGGCAAGAGGTTCGTGCTGTATGCGGGGCTTTTGGACGAGGCTCACGGTCGCGGCTTGCGGAGCATCGAGACGGAGCTCTTGCAGGCGCCGCTCCCCGAGAACGGCGAGGTGGCCATCGCGCGGGCGGTGGTAAGGACCGAGGAGGGCAAGTTCACGGGGATAGGGGACGCGAGCCCGCAGAACGTGGGGCGCGCCATCGTCCCGCACGTCATAAGGATGGCCGAGACGCGGGCGAAGGCGCGCGCTCTTAGGGATGCGCTCAACGTCGGCGTCGCCGCGCTCGAGGAGTTGGGCGACCTCAACGACGAGCTCGAGGAGGCGCCGCGACGGGAGGCGAAGGCGGCGGGAACGGCCACGGCCCGGCAGCGGCCGGCGTCAGACGAGGACGAGGCTGCCGGGGAGGCTTTGCCCAAAGAGGTGTTGCCGGCGACGCGCAAGCAGCTCAACTACCTGGAGGCTTTGATCTCCGACGTCGTCGAGGACGGCATCCCCAGGTTCGAGGACATGGTGGGCAAGCCCGTCTCCGAGCTCACGCGCGGTGAGGCGAGCGAATGGATCGGGCGTCTCTCCGGGAGGGCGGCGTAGTGGCGGGTCGCCTGTGGGTAGCGGAGTTGGGCGAGGAGGTCCTCTACGAGGAGGACCTGCCGAACTGCTGCGCCAGGAGCGCGCGTGGCGCCGCCGAGGATTACTCATTCGAGTGCCCGGGCTGCGGGGCGACTTGGCGGACGGCGCTCCCCGTGGCCGAGCCCGAGGAGTGCGCCTTCACCGAGCGCGCCTTCGAGGGCAGCGAGCGGAAGGGGGCCGCGTAGTGAAGGAGGCAGGGGCCGGCAAGGCCAGAAGGAAGGAGACCTTGAGGCCGGACACGACGCTCGCGCCCGCCGGGGAGCCGCGGGCCGAGGTGTACGTGTGGAATCTGCCGGTGTGCTGCCTCAAGTCCTTCAAGGAGGCCATCGTGGCGAAGCCCGCAGGCGAGCAGCGGCGCTCGTTGGGGCTCGAGTGCGCAGGTTGCGGGCGGAAATGGGTCGTCACCAGCAGCCTGGACGAACGCGTCTTGAGCAGGTTCGTCACCCATGCGGGGCCGCGCGTGGAGGGCGGGACGCACCCGGCGGCGTGAGAGAGCTGGTCAGCTCTTCACCAGGCGGGGAAGGGGCGATTCGTAGCCTTACAGCGTCGAGCGAACCGTTTGCCCGCAGCGTTTCCGCTGGAAGCCGTAGCGCAAAAGGCGCAGCTGGGCAGGGGCCAGGCGGCAAGAAGGCCCAAGCGCTGACTAGCTAGAACGCTGACCAGCTACAAAGAAAGGGGACGGGATGGCTAGAGGGGACGCACTCGGGCGGTACATGGGCAAGATCCGGGTCGGCAGGCTCTTGGACGCTGTTGAGGAGCGCGAGCTGGGCAGGCGGGTTGGGGAGGGGGACGACGAGGCGCGCCGGAGGTTGATCGAGTGCAACCTGCGGCTCGTGGTCTCGATCGCCAAGAAGTATCGTGGGCGCGGGGTGTCGTTCGAGGACCTCATCCAGGAAGGGAACGCGGGTCTCATCAAGGCTGTCGGGCGCTTCGATCCGGAGCTGGGGAACCGTTTCTCGACCTATGCTACGTGGTGGATCCGCCAAGCCATCACCCGCGCCATCGCCGATCACGCCCGCGCCGTGCGCCTGCCGGCCCACGTCGTGGACGCCATCTTCCGCCTCAGGCGCGTCGAGAACGCGCTCTCTATCGAGTTGGGGCGCGACCCGTCCGAGGAGGAGCTGGCCGGGAGGCTCGGTGTGGAGGTCGCCGAGGTGCGCCGGCTGCGCGAGGTCGGCCAGCCCATAGCGAGCGTGAACGCCCGCGCCAGCGGCGGCGCCAG
>JADDPV010000027.1 GCA_016781705.1 Rubrobacter sp. | reverse complement strand
ACCCCTGCAACTAGCCCAACTCCTCGACTGAAAACCTGCACATCGGGTTAGGTAGCGGTAGGGTTTTACGGTTTTTACTAGCGTCACGCTGGCATTACTAGCGTATGTGGTATTTGCTTCTTTATTGTTCGTATGCTCGTACTCGGCTCTAAGGGATAGTTACCACAGCCGTTTCTGGAGGTACAGCCAGTCGCGGATGCCCAGGAACTGGCCGGTGAGCAGCGACCGCTGGCGCGAGGTCTCGGCGTAGCCGGTCTCCTCGTAGAGCCGGATGGCGGGGACGTTACCTTCGCTAACGTGCAGCCCGACGGTCTTCTTGCCGGTCTTGCGGGCGAGCCTTTCGGCCTCCTCCAGGAGGGCGCGCGCCATCCCGCTGCGGCGGTACGCCTCGGTCACGACGAGGCGCTCGACGTATGCCTCCGAGGAGGAGGCGGCGTAGCGGGGGTAGGAGAGGAGGGTCGCCGCCCACGAGGCGCGCAGGAAACCGAGATCGCGGCGCAGGGCCTCCCACAGACCGCGCGAGAGGGCGTCGTCGTCCTCCGAGGGACCGGTGCGCACGCCGACGCTCGCGGCAAGACGGGCCGTGGCGTTGCTCTCGACCACGAGCGAGCGCACGCCGCCCAAAGAGTGCTCCAGGTTGACCCACCGTTCCATGATCCCCACCGACCGGCTCGTCCTGCGCCCGAAGATCGGACGAAACTTGTCCACGAACCCTTCGACGACGAGGCGTGCGATCTGCGCGTCGTCCTCCGGTCTCGCCATGCGCACGGTAAACGACTCCTCCAGCATCCGAGGATTCTAGCAACTCAGCTTGTCAGCACTTCAGCTCGTCAGCGAAAACAGCGATGGTTGCCGCTCCCGTGCGCCGAACGAACGCCGCGGATACCCGCGGCGTTTTGCCCGGTGCTCGTCTTGGCTGGTATAGCCTTTGCCGACCAGCTGACTAGCTAATAAGCCTTCTACGCATGAAGCGGATCGGGAACAACGCCAGGGCCGCGGTGAAGACCAGGACCCAGGCCACGTCCGCGAGCACGCCCGGAGAAGGGCCGGTCGCGAGCTCCCGGCAGACGTTGACGGCATGGTAGAGCGGGGTGAGCCAGGCGATCTGGGGGACGGGGGCGGGGAAATCCTGGACCGGGAAGAAGATCCCGGAGAACAGGAAAAGCGGCGTGACCACGAGCGTGAAGTAGTAGGAGTAGAGGTCTATGCGGTCTATGAGGCTCGTGAACAGCGTCCCCGTGACGCTGAACATCACCCCGATCAGGAGCAGCATCGGCGGGATGAGCAGCGCCCAGAACGAGCGTACGAGCGGCTCGCCGAAGGCCGCGCCTAGTATGGCAAGGACGGCGAGGAAGCCGGTGCCGTACAGCGCCGCGCGGGTGCCGGCCCACAGGTACTCCCCGGCGACCACGTCCTCGGCGTTGATCGGGGTGGACACGATCGCGTCGTAGGTGCGCTGTATCTTGAGCTTGACGAAGGTGTTGAAGGTGCTCTCGAAGGAGGCCGCGAACATGGCGTTGCTCGCCAGGAGCCCCGGCGCGATGAACTGTACGTAGCTCTGCCCTTCTATCCCGCCGCGCTGGATGAAGGTCCCCAGCCCCAACCCCAGTGCCGCCAGGTACAGCAGCGGCTCGAAGAAGTTGGGGAGCAGGAGCGTCTTCCAGTACTTGCGGAAGATGGTCGCGTTGCGCTGCCAGACGCGGAACGTGCCGCGTGGCGAAGGGACCCGCCACGCGCCCATCAGTCGATCAACTGCCTTCCGGTGAGTCTCAGGAAAACGTCCTCCAGCCCGGCTCGCCGGTGCACGGCGTTCTCGAACTCGATGCCGGAGTCGCGCACTCGCTGCATCAGGTTGCTCGCGTCGGAGGTGTAGGCGAGCAACGCCTCGCCCGCGCGCTCGACGGCTTCCGCCTCGGCTTCGAGGACGTCCAAGAGGCGCTCCAAGGAGCCGGGGTCCGGCCGCAGCTCCAGGACCTCGGGGCTGACGTGTTCCTCGATCATGCCTCGCGGGGTGCCCGCCGAGGCGATCTCTCCGCCCTCCATGATCACGAGCCGGTCGCACAGCTGCGCCGCCTCCTCCATGTAGTGCGTCGTGAGGACGAGCGTCTTGCCCTCGCTTGCGAGCTTGCGCAGGCGCTCCCAGACCAGGTGGCGCGCCTGCGGGTCGAGGCCCGTCGTCGGCTCGTCGAGGACGACGATCTCCGGGTCGTTGATGAGGGCGCGGGCGATGAGGAGCCTGCGCTTCATCCCCCCCGAGAGGTGTTGGACCTCCGCGTCGGCCTTCTCGGAGAGCTCGACGAACTCCAGCAGCTCGTCGGCGCGCCGGAGGGCGATTTTTCGCGGCAGGTCATAGTAGCGCGCGTAGACGAGGAGGTTCTCGCGGACCTTGAGGTCTTCGTCGAGGTTGTTCTCCTGCGGGACGACGCCGATGCGGCGCTTGACCTCGCGCTCCCGGCTCTTTACGTCGAGACCAGCGACGGTCAGCTCGCCGCCCGTGGGGATGGCGGCGCCGTAGATCATCTTCATCGTCGTGGTCTTGCCCGCGCCGTTGGGCCCCAGGAACCCGAAGCACTCGCCCCGATAGACCTCGAAGTCCACGCCCTTGACGGCCTGAAAACCCCCGTAGCTCTTGCGCAGCCTGCGGGCGACGACGGTGGCTTGCCGCGCCCCCGCCTCCGTCCGCCTTTCCGTCTCGGTTCTCAAACTTGGGATGCTCCTGACGTCTCTTCAGATCCTGTACCCCGCAACACCGCCGCCTCTTCGCCCAAGAGCTCCAGCGCCCGCGCGAGGCGCCCCTCGTTCTCGGGCCTGTTGAGCCAGGTCGAGGCGCCGGACGGGTGAGGCAGGGGAATGTATACCATCCCGTCGCCCTCGAAGGTCCGGCCGACGGCCTCCGAGAGCCGCTTCGCGCCCAGGAGCTTCCTTATGGCGAGCCCACCGACCGGCACGACCACCTCCGGGCGCAAGAGCTCGAACTCGCGCGAAAGGTGCGGCCGGCAGTTCCGGATCATGGCGCGCGTCGGCACGAGGTCCCCGCCGTGCCCTCCGGACGCCTTACGGGGCGCCTTGCCGGGGAAGCAACGCGCGATGGCGGAGAGGTAGACTTCCTCTCTCGATACGCCGGCCCGCTGGAACCAGCGCGCGAGCCTCCTTCCCGCCGGCCCCGCGTGAACGGCAGCCGCGTCACCGCCTCCGTCGCGCCCGGCGCCTGCGCCACGAGCAGCACCCGGCTCCCCTCTTTGGGCAGGTCCACGACCGGCGCGTTCCCGCCCCTGGGGAAGCAGCGCGAGCAGGCCAGAACCCTCTCCCGGTGTTCCTCTAACGATCTCATGGAGTAGAGAATACCCCGGCCACGCCGCGCGTCTCGTGCGCGAATCGCTTATTAGGGAGCCTGATCGCCGAGCCTACAGCCAGAAACATGATTTTCACAAAACTTAAAAATGGGGCGATGTTGGCTTCCGTCTTCTCTTTTGTGCTGCTAAACTTTAACGCATGGCGCTCATGGATAAAAAACAGAATAGAAACAGCGGTCGGCGTGCCCAGAGGCGGACGTTCAGGAAGCGTTCGCGGACGGGCCTGTACGTGTTCCTCGGGCTGGTCGTGCTGGCGCTTGGCGCCCTGATCTACCTCGGTGTGGGCTACGCTCTGGGATCGGGCGGAGGCGGCGTCGAGCGGGTCGAGCCGCCGGTCGTCGAGGAGCCGCCGGAGGCGGTCTCCGAGCAACCCGCGGCCGAGGCTAGGGCTGATCAGGCGGCCGAGGAGGAGCCGCGCGCCGAGGAGGCCGCGCGGCAGCAAGCCGAGGAGGAGCGCCGGGCCGAGGAGCAGCGGGCCGCTGAGGAGGCCGCCGCGGCGCCCGAGGACCCGACGATGTACCTGACGGTGCCGGTTCTGGGCATCCAGGACGTGCCGGTGCTCAACGAGAACTCTGAGTACGCGCTGGAGGTCGGCGCGTCCCACCTGCCCAACACGGGCTTCCCGTGGGAAGACGACTCCAACGTGTACATCGCCGGGCATCGGGTGGGCTACCCGGGCACGGCGAGCGACCACGTCTTCTACAACCTGCCCAACATGAGCGTGGGGGATGAGATCATCGTCGAGGACACCAACGGTAGGGTCTACACCTACGCGGTGACCGAGTTCCGCGAGGTTTCGCCGACGGACACGTACGTGGTGAACTCGGAGCCGGGTCGCGACATGATCTCCTTGCAGACGTGCATCGAGGACTTCGGCGACTACTGGACCGAGGGGCCGAACTGGCTCGCCCGCTACATCGTGGTGGCCGACCGGGTCTCCTGACGCCAGCCCCCCGAACCATACCTTTCGCGCCCCCTTCGGGGGGCGCTCTTTTGTGCCTGAGAGAGTTGGTTAACCAGCATGCCCACCGCCCCGAACGATGGCAGAGGAGAAGGCGAGCGCAGCGTGGCATTGGCCAGCACGCGCCAAAATGAAGCCCTTTTCGACCGCCTGTGAAGGGCCGAAGTGGTTGAACTCGGGCTTTCCCAAGTCCGGTTCGCTTCGGGTCTTGATCCACCAGGCACACCCTGGGCCCCATTACCCCCAGAAGTCTTTGCGGCTTCACCGTTCGAGCAGAAGGCGCAGGCGCGGTAGCTCGAAGGAATCAACCAGCCAAAAACCGACGGCTAACCACTGAAACCTGAAAGCTATTCGTGAAAACTGCTGCAAATAACGCCTCAAGTTCAGCTTTAGCTTGAGCTAGACAGCCGGCGTACTCCTTCCCTATAGTGGCGTTCATCGAGGATGGACTCGGAGAATGGGTGACGGGCGGGGCTTCTTTTCGGGGTCCCGCCGGCCGTGTTCGAGAGACTCAGGGGAGGAACTTTTTGACGGTTACGCCTTTCGCGCACCTGCACTGCCACTCGGAGTACTCGATGCTCGACGGGGCGAGCCGTATCCGGGACCTCGTGGCGTTCGCGAAGGACCAGAACATGCCCGGCATCGCGCTCACCGACCACGGCGTGATGTACGGCTCGGTCAGGTTCTACCAGGAGGCGAAGAAGGCCGGTATCAAGCCGCTCCTGGGTTGCGAAGTCTACGTGACCGCCGACCGCAAAGATCGCAGCAGAGCCCCCTACTATCACCTGACGCTGCTGGCGCGCACCGCCGAGGGGTACCGGAACCTGATGAAGCTCTCGACGTGCGGCTTTCTCGAGGGCTTCTACTACAAGCCCCGGGTGGACGTGGAGATGCTCAGGCGGCACGGGAAGGGGATCATTTGCCTCTCCGGGTGCCTCTCGGCGGAGGTCCCGACGCGCATCCTGGAGGGACGGCTGGACGAGGCGCGGCGGTTGCTGCTGGAGTACGCGGAGGTCTTCGACGCGGTTTTCCTGGAGCTGCAGGATCATAAGGAGATCCCCGAACAGAGGCGCGTCAACGAGGGGCTGGCGAAGTTGCACAAAGAGACGGGTCTCGACCTCGTCGCCACCAACGACTCGCACTATACGACCAGGAACGACGCGCGGATGCACGACGTGCTCCTGTGCATCGGGACCGGCAAGTTTTACAACGACCCGAACAGGATGAAGTTCTCCGGCGAGGAGTTCTACGTCAAGAGCGTGGACGAGATGGAAAGTCTCTTCCCCAAGCACCCGGAGGCGCTGGAGAACACGCTAAAGGTCGTGGACCTCGTCGAAAGCGAGGTTGGCATAGAGCTCGGCAAGACGCGGCTGCCCAACTTCCCCAAGCCCCAGGGGTACACGGCGGACGCGTACCTGCGGGAGAAGTGCGAGGAGGGGTTGAGGAGGCGTTACGGGGCGCGAGCCAGAGATCCCGAGGTGCGGAAGCGTCTGGAGTTCGAGCTGCAGACCATCGGGAAGATGGGGTTCGCCGACTACTTCCTCATCGTGTGGGACTTCGTGAAGTTCGCGAAAGATAGGAAGATCGCGGTCGGGCCGGGGCGTGGGTCGGCGGCGGGCTCCATCGTGGCGTACGCGCTGGAGATCACGGACCTCGACCCCTTGCAGTACTCGCTGCTCTTCGAGCGGTTCTTGAACCCGGATCGCATCAACATGCCCGACGTGGACATAGACTTCTCGGTCGGGGGGCGTGGGGAGGTGATGCGCTACGTCACCGACAAGTACGGCGGGCACGAGCACGTCGCCCAGATCATCACCTTCGGTACTCTGGGAGCGCGCGCCGCCATCCGCGATTCCGGGCGCGTCTTCCAGTACCCCTACGACGCCACCGACAAGCTCGCCAAGTTCATCCCCGAGAAGCCCGTCGGGACGACGCTGCGAGACGTGCTCAAGAAAGGTGACGACGGCTCCTACGCGCCGACCGAGAAGCACCCTGGGGCGGGGCGGGAGATGTTGCGGTTCGTGGAGGGGAACGCGGAGGCCAAGAAGATCCTGGACACCGCCTTCGACATAGAGGGCTTCGCGCGCCACGCCGGGACGCACGCCGCCGGCGTCGTGATCTCCGAGGAACCCCTGACGGACATCGTGCCGCTGCAGCACGTCGCCCGGGACGAGACCGCCGTCATGGTCCAGCATCCGATGAGCGACGTGGAGGCCTTGGGGCTGTTGAAGGTGGACTTCCTCGGGCTGCGCAACCTCGACGTGATCGAGGAGACGTTGCAGATCGTGCGCGAGGCGTCGGGCGAGGAGATAGACATAAGGACCATCCCCCTCGACGACGAGAAGACCCTGAGGCTCTTCGCACGGGGCGACACGTTCGGCGTCTTCCAGTTCGAGTCGAGCGGGATGCAGCGCATGCTCCAGGAGGTCCGCCCCGACCGGTTCGACGACCTCGTGGCGCTCAACGCTCTGTACCGTCCCGGCCCGATGGACTACATCCCCAACTTCCGGCGCGGCAAGCACGACCCCGAGAGCGTGAAGTACGCGGACGAACGGCTCAAGCCCATCCTGGAGCCGACGTATGGGGTCGCGGCGTACCAGGAGCAGCTGATGGAGATAAGCAAAACGCTCGGCGGCTTCACGCCCGGCGAGGCGGACACGCTGCGCAAGGCCATCGGCAAGAAGAACGCGAAGCTGCTCGCGACGCTCAAGGACAAGTTCACCTCCGGTTGCGAGGCAAGCAGGGTCGAGCCGGTGGTCGCCGAGGAGCTGTGGAACTGGATGGAGAAGGCGGGGGGCTACTCGTTCAATAAGAGCCACTCGGCGTGCTACTCGTTCCTGGCGTTCCAGACGGCGTACCTCAAGACGCACTACCCGGCGGCGTACATGGCCGCGCTGATGAGCAGCGTGATGAACACGAAGGACCGGGTGCCGCAGTACGTCGCGGAGGCGCGGGCGATGGAGATCGAAGTCCTGCCGCCGGACGTGAACGAGAGCGGGCACCGGTTCACGGTCGTCCAGGGGACCATCCGCTTCGGGATGTCCGCGGTGAAGAACGTCGGGAGCAACTGCGTCGAGGCGATCATCGCCGCCAGGGAGGAGGGCGGGCCGTTCGAGGACGTGTTCGACTTCTGCGAGCGGGTGGACCCGAGGACGTACAACAAGCGCACCGTCGAGTCGCTCATAAAGTGCGGGGCGTTCGACTTCTCCGGGCACTCGCGGACCTCCATGATCGAGGTGCACGGAAAGGCCGTCGAGCGCGCCCAGAAGGGGGGGAAGGACGCGGACGACGGCGACCAGTTCTGCATGTTCGAGTCGGCCGAGCTCGCCGAGCTCGCCCCCCCGAAGCCCCCGATGCCCGACACCGAGGACGACGGGCGTGGCATTTTGGAGTGGGAGAAGGAGACGCTCGGGCTGTACGTCTCGGACCACCCGCTCAGGCCCGTCCTGCACAAGCTCAAGAAGCACGCGGACACGACCGTCTCGGAGCTCGACCACTGCCGGGACGGGGCGGTGGTGACCTTCGGCGGGCTGGCGACGAGCGTGAGGACGAACACGACGCGCAAGGGCGACCTGATGGGGGCGATGCAGCTGGACGATACGCGCGGGCTCGCGGAGGTCATCGTCTTCCCGAAGGTGTTCGCGAGCTGCGCGTCGTGCGTGCGCGAGGACGCGGTATTGAAGGTCAAGGGGCGGGTGGAGCGCAAGGAGGGCATCCCGCGCATCATCGCGCTGGAGCTGGAGGAGCTGCACCTGGAGCCGGGCCCGGACCCGATCTACCTGGACGCCAACCGCTTCGTGGGACTCTCGCGCTCGGAGGCACGCGAGGCGTTCGCGGTGCTTGCCCGGCGACCGGGCGAAAGCCCCCTCTACCTCGTCTCCGAAGAGGATGGCCTGGAGGAAAAAATCTGCGCCGTCGAAGACTCCTCCGATCTGCACGCGGAGTTGAAGCAGATCCTGGGCGCGAGGTGCATCTCATACACGTCTCCGGTGGCGACCCCGGCCGCGGAACCGGAGATGGAGCGGGTCTCCTGAAGGCGGCTCGTCAAGGGGCTCCGTGGGGGCACGCAACCCTTCCGCTCGCGGTTGCGTGCCGTTCTGTAGGTGGTGCCGGGCGAGAACGAGGGAGGCGGAGCGTGTGGACCTGTTGCTGAACCCCGAAATCTGATCGCTTTCCTTACGTTGCTGGCTTTGGAGATCGTGCTGGGGATAGACAACGTCATCTTCATCTCGATCCTCGTGGACAAGCTACCGGAAGAGAGGCAGACGCTCGCCCGGCGCCTGGGGCTCGGGATGGCGCTGGTCATGCGCATTCTGTTGCTCCTTTTCCTGAGCTGGGTCATCGGCCTCACCGCGCCGCTCCTCGCGGTCTTGGGGCAGGAGATCTCCGGGCGCGACCTGATCCTGATCCTCGGCGGGCTCTTCTTGCTCGGCAAGAGCACCTACGAGATCCATGAAAACCTCGAGGGCGAGGAGGGACACAGCAGCGCCAGGGTCGGGGCGGCGTTCGGCAGCGTCCTGGTGCAGATCGTCATCCTCGACGTGGTCTTCTCGCTGGACTCGGTGATCACCGCCGTCGGCATGGTCAACGAGGTCGCCGTGATGATCGCCGCCGTCACGATCGCCATAGGCGTTATGCTGGTCTCCGCCGGGGCCGTCAGCGGCTTCGTTAACCGCCACCCGACCGTGAAGATGCTCGCCCTGAGCTTCCTCCTGCTCCTGATCGGCTTCTCCCTCCTCCTCGAAGGCTTCGGCCAGCACGTCCCCAAGGGCTACATCTACTTCGCGATGGGCTTCTCGGTCTTCGTCGAGTTCCTGAACCTCCGGGTCCGCCGACGCCGCCGGGAGGCCGCCTCACACCCCGTCGAGTTGCACCAACGCTACGCGAGGGAACGGAGCGGCCCCGAGCCCACGAAACCGTGAGCGAGCCGCCGACCCATCCCGACCCGCGAACGCCGCCGCTGAGGTGCCGGCGATGGCGCGAGACGAGCTCGTCTCGCGCCACCCAAGGTTGTTTCACATGGCCAACCGAGGACGGGAGCTGGGAGAGCATCCGCAAGCTCGGCCTCCTGAGCATCAGCGCGCTCCTCGACAGGTTCGAGGTCGAGGGGTAGGAGAGGTTCGCCATCAAGTCGAGCCGCAGGCCGGGGATCGTGCGCATCGAGCACCCGGAGCACGGCTTGGCCCTCGTTCGCGACGACAAGCCGATGCAGGAAGGCTCACTGAAGAAGTGCCTGGTCGGTATGACGCCGCGTGAGTGGTACGAGCACCTCAATCGCCGGGTCTTCTTTTGGGCCGAGAAGGAGGGTTGCTCAAGCTGCTGGATGCGAGGGCGTACCGGGACCGGCCGCACCTTGTTCTGGAGGTAGATACGGCAGAGTTGCTCGAACGGCATGACGGGAGGATGACGCTCTCCCCGATCAACTCGGCGCGACCTTCGCCCGTGGCCCCGCCCCACGCGGCCCCGACACCTTCCGCTGCATCGCCGACCAGCCCCAGGGAAGGCCAGTCGTCGAGTTGGCCGTGGACTACGCGGTGCCTGACATCGCCGACTTTATCCTCTCCGTCAGCCGCTGGCACGGAGCGGAGAAGCTGGAGGAGGTCCGGCGTTGCCCGGTCGAAATTCAAGGACGAAGTGCGGGGAGGATGAGGTGGAGTGGCGCGAGCAGCTCCCGTCGAGTATCACAGGATCGAGCCCACAGGTCAGGCGAGGAATGAAAGGTAGTGTCGTGGGGGAGGTGCCTTTGATGAGTCGGGCAACGCCTACCCGAGGGTCAGGGATATCCCCGATACTCTAGGATCCGAACGGAGAGTAGGCTACGACGCGCCAGGAGCACGCCGCGTCGATCTCCGAGTCGGCTTTGAGCTGCACGAAACCCGCCGTGGTGCCGTCCTCGCGGCCGATCTCGACGTGCAGACCGCGTCCGCCGTCGTAGACGAAGTCCACAACCCCAGGATCCCCGGCCTTGACGCCGATCTCCGGGATGGGGACCAGGTCGAGTGCCCGGTACGTGGCGTGGGTCTTCGGTACCATGCCACGCATTGTAACGTTACAACGTTGGCTGTCAGACGAGCGGGAAGGCTGTCGAGAGGTGAGGCCCAGGCGTGGCCAGCCAGCGGTTGCAGATCGGGCGAGTCTCGAAGTTACTGGACGGACTCGTCGCCTGGCGCACCTGTTGCCCCCGGCCCCCAGATCAGGAGAGGACCAGGGCGGATGACCGTGGCGATATAAGAAGTTTCCGGGGTTGTAAGCTCCTTTGCATGCGTATACTTCGGGCATGAAGGGAAACGGGAGGAGTATAAAGCGGTTCTACGCGCATACGCCGGTGAACGGTGGCCCCTGGCACGACCTCGTCGAACACCTGGAGTGCACGGCGGAGCGGGCGGGGGAGAACGCCGCCAAGTTCGGGGCGGGGGGACTGGCGCGGCTCGCGGGGCTGTGGCATGACCTCGGGAAATTTAACCCAGCGTTTCAGAAGTACCTCAAGGACTGCCACGAGGCGGATCTCGCCGGGAAGAAGGCTCCGAGGGGCGGAAGCGTGCCGCATGCGGTGTATGGGGCGGTCCTGGCGGGGGAGTCGGTTCAGGCTCTGGCGGCGGTCATACACGGACACCATGCGGGGCTGCCGAACAGGGCTAAGTACCTCGATGCGCTGAAGCAAGGCGACACGCTGGCGAAGTACAAAGAGGTCCTTCCTATTGCGCGGGAGGCGGTGGAGGGGCTGAGATTCGATGGGGACGCGCGGACGCTCTTTGCGGACCCGCCGCGAGACGAGTTCCAGATGGAGGTCCTCCAGCGGATGCTCTTCTCGGCGCTCGTGGACGCGGACTTCCTCGACACGGAGAAGCACTTCGATCCGGAAGCGGCAAAGACGCGCGGCTCTGGAGTCTCGGCGCGCGAGATGTGGGAGGTGCTGAGGCGGGATCAAGCGTCCCTCATGGCCGGACCACGCTCGGACGAGACGCTGGTGAACGCGGTGCGCCGGGAAGTCTACGAATACTGCGTCGCGGCGGCGGAGGGTCCTCAAGGCGTCTTCCGGCTCGGGGTCCCGACTGGAGGTGGCAAGACGAGGAGCGGGCTCGCATTCGCGCTGCGACACGTGGCGGAGCACGGTCTCGACCGGGTTATCATCGCCGTGCCTTACACCTCGATCATCGAGCAGACAGCGGACGTGTACCGGTGCATCTTCTCCTCCCTCGAAGAAGGAGCGGTGCTCGAACACCACTCGGCTCTCCGGCGGCCCGCTGACGAGGAGAGGAACCTTCAGGATGATCCCGAAGAGGCGGAGCGCCTCGAAGAGGGCCGGGTGAGGGCGCGGCTGACGACGCAGAACTGGGATGCGCCGCTCGTGGTGACGACGACCGTACAGCTCTTCGAGAGCCTCTTCGCCAACCGGACGAGCCGCTGCCGCAAGCTGCATAACATAGCGAACAGCGTCGTCGTACTCGACGAGGTGCAGACCCTGCCCGTCGCCCTCCTCGCCCCGACGGTTGAGATGCTGAAGGAGCTCGCACGCCGCTACGGTGTTACGGTTGTGCTCTGCACCGCCACGCAGCCCGCACTCGACGAGAGGAGCCGCTACCTCGAAGGCTTCGAGGACGTACGCGACATAGTGCCCCGGGAGCGGGCAGCGGAGCACTTCCGCGTCCTGCGCCGTGTCGAATACGAGACCCCGGAGGAGCCGTGGTCTTGGAAGGAGGTTGCGGGTCGGCTCCTCGAAGCAGCGCCAGACCGGCGGGCGATGGCCGTTCTCAACACGAGGAAAGACGCGCTCGCGCTCCTCGACGAACTCAAAGGGGAGCCGGTGCTTCACCTCTCGACGCTACTGTGCGGGGCGCACCGCCGGGACGTGCTCGCGGAGGTCCGGCAGAGACTTGACATAGACGAGCCGTGCCTTCTAGTGGCGACCCAGGTGGTCGAGGCCGGCGTGGACCTCGACTTCCCCGTGGTCTTCCGGGCGGTGGGGCCGCTGGATCGGATCGTCCAGGCCGCCGGGCGCTGCAACCGGGAGGGCCTCATGGACGATCCGGGCCGGGTTGTCGTCTTCCGGCCAGAGGACGGTGGCGTCCCAAGGGGCGAGTACGCATCCGGGACGGCCGAGGCCGCGATGATGCTCGAAGGTGGCCTCGATCTACACGACCCGGACGTCTTCCGCGAGTACTTCGTCCGGCTCTACCAGGACGTCTCCACCGACGGGCAGGGCATTCAGAAGCTCCGCCAGGAGTTCGACTACCCGGAGGTCGCCCGCCGCTACCGGCTCATCTCCGAGCAGAGCGTGCCCGTGATCGTCCGCTACGGCAAGCCCTGGCGGGAGGACGGTGAGCTGGACCGGCTCGTAAAACGCATCCGGCACGCGGGGCTCTGGAGCAGCGATCACCGCAAGCTCCAGCCGTATGTCGTCTCCATATTCGAGCGTGAGTTCGAGAAGAAGAGGGACTGCACAGAGGAAGTCGCCGAGGGCGTCTTTCTGTGGATGGGAGGCTACGACGAATTGCGAGGTATCGAAGACCTCGGGAGCGACCCGTCGAACTTGATCTGGTGAAACCGAAACGTGAAAGGAGACCTTTTGGATAACGAACCGCCCCTCGAAGTGAAGGTGTGGGGAGAGTTCGCCTGCTTCACCCGGCCCGAGTTCGGCGTCGAGCGCGTCAGCTACGAGGTTATGACCCCGAGCGCGGCGAGGGGCGTCCTCGAAGCCATCTTCTGGAAACCCGAGTTCCGGTGGCTGGTGCGCGAGATAGAGGTCTTGAGGCCGATACGTCACTTCTCCATCCTCCGCAACGAGATGAACAGCCTCCAGAGCGACCGCTCCGCGAGGGGCTGGGAGGCGAACGGCGGCGGCTACTACGCCGACGACGACCGCGCCCAACGTCATACCCTCTGCCTGCGCGACGTGGCGTATGTTATCCGCGCCGACATCGCACTGAAGCCTCACTCGACGGACAACCCGGCCAAGTATCGGGACCAGTTCCGCAGGCGCGTGAAGCGCGGTCAGTGCTTCAACCAGCCGTACCTCGGAACGAGGGAGTTCTCCGCGTTCTTCGGTCCAACGGACGGTGGCGAGCAGGCAATAGACGTGACCGATGACCTCGGCCTGATGCTCTTCGACGTGGACTTCGAGCCGGATGAGAAGGGTCGCGTCTCCTACGCCGGGCACGGCTCGCAAGGCAGGACCATAGTAAAAGCCAACGCCCAGCCGAAGTTCTTTCAGGCCCGGCTGGCGAAAGGGGTAATGAAGGTGCCTCGGGAGATGTACGAAGGAGGACGGGCATGATCCTCCGCCGACTCGTCGAGTACGCCGACACGAGGATGGACCTACCGCCGCCGATGTACGGTGAGACACCGGTGCGTTGGACCATCCGCCTGAAACCAGACGGAGAGCTCGAAGGCTTCGTTCGACTCGGCGGCGATGACAAAGCGACCCGCCGGGGAATGGACCTGCTCGCGCCCACGGTCGTAAGGGCGGCCGGGATCAAGCCGAAGCTCCTCGTGGACAACGGTGAGTACGTCCTCGGCGTTGGGCGGGAGGGAGGGGACCCGAAGAAGGTCGCGGACCGCCACCGGCAGTTCGTGGAGTTGACCCGTCGCTGCCTGGCGGAGACCGGAGAGCCGGATGTCCGGGCGGTCGCGGATTTTCTCGAAGCGTGGGACGCCGGAGAACACGAGGGGAGGTTGCCGGAGGACTTCGATCCCCAGGACAACGTCGCCTTTCGCGTGGGCGGCAGAGAGCCGACCGAGAGCCAGAGCGTGAAAGACTTCTGGGCCGGGACCACTGCGGGAGACGGCACGACCAATGCTACGTGCCTCATCACCGGACAGGTGGGGCCTGTCGTAGAGCGGCTCCCGGTCAAGGTGAAGGGCCTTACCGGGATCGGGGGCCAGGCCGCCGGGACCTCACTCGTCTCGGCAAACGCGCCGGCGTTCGAGTCATATGGGTTCACGGCCTCCGAAACCTCCCCGATCTCCCGCGACGCCGGCGAGCGGTTCGGCAAGGCTCTGAACCACCTCCTCGCGGACGAGAAGTCACGCGTGTATATCGGGCCGTCGGCGTACGTCTTCTGGACCCGCGAGGAGAGCGCCTTCGACCCGTTCCTGATGGTCAAGCCGGACGCGGAGAGCGTGCGGCTGCTCTTCCAGTCCCCGGTGTCGGGGCAGGAGCGGTCGGAGGTGGGGGCCAACGGCTTCTTCGCGCTGGCTCTGTCCGCGAGCGGGGGCCGGGCGGTGGTGCGGGACTGGCTGGAGACGACGGTCCCCGCCGCCGAGGAGAACTTGAGGCGGTGGTTCCGGGCGCAGCGGATGGTGAGTACGCGAGGCGAGGTGGCGGAGCCGCTCGGGCTGTACGCGCTGGCGGCGAGTGCGTATCGGGACGCGAGCAAGGAGATGACGCCGCAGATACCTTCGGCGCTGGTGCGGGCGGCGATCAAGGGCGGCAGACTGCCGGAGGACCTCATCGCCCGTGCGGTGCGCCGCAACCGGTCGGAGGGCGACGTTACCCGTCCGAGGGCGGCGCTCATGAAGCACGTGATGGCCTACGGAGGAGGAGAAGGAGCGAGGATGGCCGAGAGACTGGAGGAACTGGACCGGGAGTCGAGGGATGCCGCATACAACTGCGGCAGGCTCCTGGCGGAGCTGGAGGCGTTGCAGCGGGCCGCGATACCTGGGGTGAAGGCGACAATCGTGGACCGTTACTATGGGGCGGCGTCGAGTACTCCGGCGAGCGTCTTCGGGACGCTGATGCGGGGCCACACGGCCCATATCGGGAAGGTAAGGAAGGAGCGGCCGGGGGTCGGGGCGGCTATTCAGGACAGGATCGGGGAGATTACGACGAACATCGGCTCCGTGTTCCCGACGGCGCTGACCATGCGCGAGCAGGCCGTCTTCGCCCTCGGCTACTACCACCAGCGCGCCCACAACCGCGCCGAAGCGAAGGCTGCGAGAGAAGCCAGGGAGAACCGCGACGGAGGAGAGAGCTAGAGATGACCGAGCAGGCGACCAAGATCCACTGCGACCCGGAGAAAAAGCACGACTTCGTCATCATCTTCGACGTGACCGACGGCAACCCGAACGGCGACCCGGACGCCGGCAACCTCCCGCGCACCGACCCGGAGACGATGGAAGGCCTCGTCACCGACGTTGCTCTGAAGCGGAAGGTCAGGAACTTCGTCGGGGCGGTGGCGGACGACGAGGACTACCGGGACCGCCGCGAGGCCCTGAACATATACGTTGAGCACAAGGGCGCGGCGCTCAACGCGCAGCACAGGAAAGCGTACCGGGCGAAGGGGATCCCGACCTCCGAGCCGGGAAAGGAAGAGATAAAGGACGAGTCGCTCGTCGAGTTCTTCTCTCGCCATCAGTACGAGGGCTTCACCCTGACAGAGCCGACGGAAGATTCGCCGCGCGAGCTCGTCTACTCCGGTGAGCTTTCGCGGGAAGACCTCAGCGCCGCGCTGGACGCCATCGGGGCGGAGGACCGCGAGGCGAGGAAGTTCGCTGAGAAGGTTGCCAAGAAGGCGAAGAAGGTGGACCCGAACCGGAAGCAGGTCGAGGATGCCCGCGAGTGGATGTGCGCCAACTTCTACGACATCCGCATGTTCGGGGCGGTGATGACGACCGGGATCAACGCCGGTCAGGTGCGCGGGCCGTTGCAGCTCACTTTTTCGCGCTCGGTCGGCCCGATCATCCCCCAGGACCTCGCCATCACCCGCGTTGCCGTCACCCGCGAGGAAGAGCAGGACAAGAAGGAGACCGAGATCGGCCGCAAGACCCTCATCCCCTACGGCCTCTACGTCGGGCGGGGCTTCTTCTCGCCCCACCTCGCCGGGCAGACGGGCGTGACGGGGTCGGACCTCGAACTGTTTTGGGACGCGCTCGTATACATGTGGGACTTCGACCGAAGCGCGAGCCGGGGGACGATGAGCCTGCGCGGTCTGTACGTTTTCACCCACGAGAAGAAGTATGGTAATGCTCCAGTGCATAAGCTGTTTGAGTTGGTCACGGCGAAACTGAAGAAGGAAGACAAGACTCCACGCAAGTTCGAGGACTATAAGGTCGAGTCACCCAATGAAGGACCTCTTGATGAGAGCGGGTTTCCTGGCGTTACGCTGACTAAAGTGCTGGAGTAGCGAGATGAAGGAAGGATGGGTGGAGGACGAACTGGTCATGATCTCCGCGCTTCAGCACTACTCGTATTGTCCCCGTCAGTGCGCCCTGATCCACGTCGAGCAGGTCTTCGACGAGAACCTCTACACCATGCGCGGCAAGCGCGCCCACGACCCGGAGAGCGCGCTCGAAGAAGGCGTCAGGGTCGAGCGTGGCCTCTCCCTGTTCTCCGAGCGGCTGGGGCTCGCGGGCAAGGCCGACGTGGTGGAGCTTGCTTCGGACGGAACTTCCTACCCCGTCGAGTACAAGTCGGGGCCGCGGCGGGGAAGCAGGCACGACGACGTGCAGCTCTGCGCGCAGGCGCTGTGCCTGAAGGAGATGATGGGCCAGGACGTGCCGCGTGGGGCCATCTACCACTACACTTCGAGGCGGCGCCGGGAGGTCGTCTTCGACGGGGCTTTGCGCTTCCTCACGCAGGAGACGGTACTGGCGGTGCGGCGCATGTTGCTGGCGGGCAGTGTGCCGCCGCCGGTGGCGGGTGCCCGGTGCCCGAAGTGCTCGCTCCTGGACGCCTGCATGCCTTTCGCGCTGGCCGGGGCGCTCGGCGCGGAGGAGGCCGAGGCCCGACTCTACGACCTGAGAAGATGAGATGCTCAAGCAACTCCTGAACACGCTGTACGTGCAGACGCAGGGAGCTTACGTGAGGCTGGATCACGAGACCCTCAAGCTGGAGGTCGAACGCGAACTGAAGCTTCAGGCGCCGCTGCACCACATCGGGGGGATGGTCCTGTTCGGCAACGTGCTCGTGAGCCCCTTCCTGCTCCAACGCTTCGCCGAGGACGGGCGGAGCCTGGTGTGGATGAGCCGCTCCGGGCGGTTCGTCGGGAGGATGGCGGGGCCCACGAGCGGCAACGTGCTCCTGCGCCGGGCGCAGTACGAGGCCCATGTCGACCCCTATCGCGCCGCCGCCGTAGCACGCAGCATCGTCGCTGGCAAGGCCCGCAACAGCCGCACGATGGTCCAACGCTCCGCGAGAGAGGCGAATCTCCCCGAAGACCGCATCACGCTGGAGAACACCGCCAGGGAGCTCGCCTCTGTCCTCAAGGGCGTCGGGAGGGCCGTGAGCGTGGACGAGGTGCGTGGGTTGGAAGGCCAGGCCGGACGCGTCTATTTCGAGACGCTCTCCGGTATGGTCAGGGTCGAGAAGGAGGCGTACCGTTTCAACGGAAGGACCCGGCGCCCGCCGAGGGACAGGATGAACGCCCTGCTCTCCTTCGTCTACTCACTGATGCTCTCGGACTGCGTCGCCGCCTGCGAGGGCGTCGGCCTCGACCCGCAATTCGGCTACCTGCACGCCTTGCGTCCGGGAAGACCCTCCCTGGCCCTGGATCTCCAGGAGGAGCTGCGCCCGATCCTCGCCGACCGGCTCGTTTTCTCGCTCGTGAACCGCCGCCAGGTGCGACCTAAAGACTTCGAGGAGCGTCCCGGCGGCGCTGTGCACCTGGGCGACGCAGGACGCAAGACGGTGCTGGTCGCCTACCAGAAGCGTAAGCAGGAAGAGGTCAGCCACCCCGCTCTCGGCCAGCAGGTCCCTCTGGGACTCGTGCCCCATGTGCAGGCGCGTCTGCTCGCCCGGTACCTGCGCGGCGACCTGGATCTGTACTTGCCCTTTACCCCGAGGTAAGTGTGGATATCCTAGTCACCTACGACGTTAACACCGAGACCAGAGAAGGCCGGGGTCGCCTTCGCAAGGTGGCTACCATCTGCAAAGACTTCGGCCAGCGCGTCCAGTATTCCGTTTTCGAGTGTCGCGTCAGCGCGGCGCAGCTAGAGAGCTTGCGTGACCGGCTCCTCAAGGTCATCAACGAAGACGAGGATAGCCTTCGGATCTACCACTTGCACCCCCCACGTGAGAAAAACATCGAGAGCTACGGCCGTGACGACTACGTCTCCTATGAAGACCCTCTCGTGTACTGAACACCGTGAAATGCCCGCGCGAACCCCCAGCGATGGCCGAATCACCGTCACCTCCGCGCAACACAGAACAGGCTGCAAACTCATAAGAACGGGACAGACGACCTTCGCCGCAAATCCCTTTGCCAGAGTGCTACCACTCCGGTTCGCGCAAACATGCCCGAAATCCCGCCACCCAATAGGAGTTACACTGACGCGGTTGCGCCCGGCCTTCGGGTCGGGCGAGGATTGGAACTGGGAGGATACTGGCAATGCAGTAGATAATTTCGACGTTGCGCCCGGCCTTCGGGTCGGGCGAGGATTGGAACATCAGGACCTTGATCTACGCAAGCGAGCTCTCCTGTTGCGCCCGGCCTTCGGGTCGGGCGAGGATTGGAACTACTGGGCTCCCTCGTCTGTCTTGGGGCTTTCCCGGTTGCGCCCGGCCTTCGGGTCGGGCGAGGATTGGAACACTCCCCCACCCCCAGAAACTCGGCCCTGTAACGGTTGCGCCCGGCCTTCGGGTCGGGCGAGGATTGGAACTCCTCGGCCGTCCCATCGTCTACCGCGCGCAGGGCGAGGTTGCGCCCGGCCTTCGGGTCGGGCGAGGATTGGAACCCGCTACGCAGTGGAGGAGCTACCGTTCTTGGAGGTTGCGCCCGGCCTTCGGGTCGGGCGAGGATTGGAACTCTTGCGGGTAGCCGCTGCTTTACGCGCCATCCTGGTTGCGCCCGGCCTTCGGGTCGGGCGAGGATTGGAACTCGAGCTGGGAGGCGAAGGGCTCCACGTCGAACTCCGTTGCGCCCGGCCTTCGGGTCGGGCGAGGATTGGAACCCCGACGGGAAGTTGCTGCGCTGAGCGTTGAATCGTTGCGCCCGGCCTTCGGGTCGGGCGAGGATTGGAACTTGAGAAGACCATTGCCCAGGGTCAGCTACCAATTTGTTGCGCCCGGCCTTCGGGTCGGGCGAGGATTGGAACACCTCCCGCTCCCACTGGGCCTGCTCCTCGCGTTCGTTGCGCCCGGCCTTCGGGTCGGGCGAGGATTGGAACTCGTTTTCGTCGTTTCGATGGCTCGTGCTGGCAAGCGTTGCGCCCGGCCTTCGGGTCGGGCGAGGATTGGAACAGGACAGTATCGGAGTTGAGCTTGGCCCCGCACCCCGTTGCGCCCGGCCTTCGGGTCGGGCGAGGATTGGAACGCGTATGTCGCGGCGAGACCAACCGAAGCAAAGACGTTGCGCCCGGCCTTCGGGTCGGGCGAGGATTGGAACTGAGGCTCCGCGTGGGGCTCGATGGCCGTAACTACGTTGCGCCCGGCCTTCGGGTCGGGCGAGGATTGGAACCGAGGCCATTGGAGATCACGCCGTCGCTCATGGCGTTGCGCCCGGCCTTCGGGTCGGGTGAGGATTGGAACATTGAGCCTCTGCCTCTCCTCATTAATACCAGAATCGTTGCGCCCGGCCTTCGGGTCGGGCGAGGATTGGAACTTAAGAGCAGATCCCCATCCACGCAAATCATTAGCCATGTTGCGCCCGGCCTTCGGGTCGGGCGAGGATTGGAACAGCTACAGGGGTCCCACACCGCCGCCCATAACACCGTTGCGCCCGGCCTTCGGGTCGGGCGAGGATTGGAACAAAGAGTGGATCTGCCGCGGCAACGGCAGGTACCTGGTTGCGCCCGGCCTTCGGGTCGGGCGAGGATTGGAACCAGAACATCGCCTCGACACCGAGCTTGCGGGCGTTAGTTGCGCCCGGCCTTCGGGTCGGGCGAGGATTGAAGCTCGGTGGCCTTGCGGAAGAGGCTTCTTAGGGAACGCTATAGGCGGGCGCGCTCGGTCCGACCGGACACT
>JADDPV010000253.1 GCA_016781705.1 Rubrobacter sp. | reverse complement strand
GTTCGGCAATGTCACCCTCCACCCAACTCCGGCTTTCAGACCTTCGGCTTCGCGGGAGGGCTCCATGACAGGGACATCGAAGCTATGTTGTGGCGCGGGTGGCGGCGGTCAGGCGTTGCGCTCGCGCCGGGCGTTCTCCAGAAGCGCTATGACCTCCTCGTCGGTGGTCTGCTCGAAGTCTCTGTACCAGAGGCCGACGGCGACGAAGTCTTCGGGGATCGCGAGACAGATCAGATCGTCCACTTCCGGGGCGAGGAGGTCGGCTGTTTGCGGGGGGCACACCGGGACGGCGAGGACGAGGCGGCGCGGGTTACGCTTCCGGAGGGCCCTTATGGCGGCGCACGCCGTGACACCGGTGGCGAGGCCGTCGTCTACCAGGATGACCGTGCGGTCCCGTACTTCGGGCTCGGGGCGCCCCTCGCCACGGAGCAGCCGCAGGCGGCGCTCGACCTCGCCGAACTCTCGTTGCGCGATTCGGTCCAGATAGTCGTCGGGGATGCCGAGGTGCTCGACTATGCGCGCATTGAGGACCAGAGTGCCCCCCTGAGCGACGGCGCCCATGCCTAGCTCCGGCTGGTCCGGTGCCCCGAGCTTGCGCGAGACGAAGACGTCGAGCGGCGCACCTAGAGAGCGCGCTATCTCGGCCGCCACCGGCACGCCGCCGCGCGGCAACCCGAGGACTATGGGGTCCTCGTCAGCGTACCTGGTGAGGCGTTCGGCGAGCCTGCGGCCCGCGTCCGCTCTGCTCTCGAAGATCACCTCCGCGCCCATCTTGCGCTCCCGGTTAACGGTACTCCGGCGTCTGGATCACGTAGCGAGGCCCTCCTCGTCCGGCCCTTCGAGCGGGTCGTCCACCGGCCCGTCCGGGTCGAACTCGTAGGGCTCGAAGCGCGCCGAACCGCAGTGGGGGCACCCGATCTGGTCCTCCTCCGGGTCCACGGGGTTGATGTTGGCCCGGTGATCCGAGAACACCGTCCCGCACACCGAGCAGATGAACCTCGTGTCGGTCAAGATGCCTCACCCTTCCTTAAGCCGCCTCGCAATTCCTCGACTTTCGGCCAGTCCCTCATACCCCACGCGTGCGTGCGGCAAAACGTCCGCGCCGCCGGCCCAGGCGCTCACCACCTCGAACCCGGCGGCGCCCGCCAGGCTCGCGCGAAACACCTCGTCGAACCCCTCCGATGGCGAGGGCGGCACGAGCTTCTTCGCCGTAACGTAGATCGCCACGTCCGGCACCCGGTCCCTGCCCGAACGCGTGCGGTTGCGCTCGACGCATTCGCGTACCTCCGCCTCGAAATAGTACCCAACGACCTTCGCGCCATGCTCGCGACCCAGCTCGATGAGCGGCCGGCGATCCTCCAGGGTCGGGTTGGTGTTGTCCACGACCACCGACCGCCCGGCCCCTAAAGCCGCCTCGACCAGCTGCCGCTGCCTACGATCGCGGTTCTTATTGTGGCGGAAGAGATCCTTGCTGACATGCTCGTGGGTCGCCGCGAACCGTTCGCGGAAGAACGTGCTTTTCCCGGAAGCCTGCAGGCCGACGAAGACGACAAGCTCGAGCTCCGCGCAATGCCTCACCGTTAGCCTCCCGGCCCCGCTCAGGCCCGGATGCCCCCCTCGGTCAGCGCCAGGTCCAGGAACCTGTCCCAGTTGGCGGCTATCCTTCCCGCCATCGCCTCTTCTTCAGCGCGATTCTCGCGTGCCACCTCGGCGGTCTCTTCGTCCCCCGCGCGCTCGGCCATCCGCTCCAAGAGCTCGTAGGCCGCTATCTCCAGGTGCTCGGTCACGAACGCGTCGCGCGCGTTGCGGATCGGCTTGTCGGACCGCCACAGGTCGGCGATGCTCTTAAACTGCGCCGCGGCGATGGCCGAGACGTCCTTGCTCAACGAGCCCAGCCCAAACCCCCTGAGGGCTACGAGGCGCCCCCGCAACCGCTGCTCCTGGCGCCGGCTCTCCTCCTTATGCCGCCGGAGCATATCTTTGATCTCCTCGTCCCTGGTCGTCAGGATCATCGAGTCGAGCATGAGCAGGACGTTCTGCTCCAGCGCATGAACGTTCTGCACGTACTCGATCAGCTTACTGCGCATCCTGTCTCGTTCCATGCTCTCACCCTTCTCGCTGTCGGATTTTATTGCCTGTTCCCCAATTCGGGTCATCCTGAACCTGCCGAGCTGGCGCCCCCCGACCGTCGCCCGCCCAAGCCAGGAGCGGCCGTCCGGCCCAGGGCGCAGCTCGTCCACGAACGTCGAGAACGGTCGCAGGTATACGAGCGCCACGTGTCCCTCGCGCCGCTCGAGCCGGAACGGCCAGGCGAGCAACGGGCCGACGCACGTCTCGCCGCGGTCGCCCCCGATGCGCTTCCAGACGCCTATCATCGGTGGCAACAGGCCGCCCAGCCGCTCCACCCGCCAGTCGCCCTCCAGGAGGAGCAGGAGGTCCGCAAGCGCATCTGGTTGTTCTCTCGTTGGGCGCATACTGCCTACGCGCGTTGCAAGTAGCAGAGCGTGGTGGACTGGCCCATCGTCTCCATCTCCCTGACCACGTAGCCGCTCGCGTCGTCCCGGTTCTCTATGCGGAAGATCCTGCCGCGCATCTCCTCTTGCGAAACTTCCTCCCCACCCTCGGTCACCGCCTTAAGGCCCAGCGCCTCGATCTCGCTGTGGGTAAGGTGGTCCTTGCTGTAGTGCTCGCCCAAGATCTCCCTCCCGTAGCTCGCCATCTCCCGGAAGCTCCTCTCTCAATCTTCTTCGTCTTCCGCGCCGACGTCTTCCGTGACCTCCGCGTCGGCCCCTATCTTCTCTCCGGGGTAGACGCTGACGCCCGACGCGACCGTCGCTCCCTCCCCCACCTCGACCTCGTCGCCTAAAGCGCTCCCCTCCCGGAGGCGTGCCCGCGCCCCAACCTCGCACGAGCGCCCGACCAGTGCCCCGTCGAGCTCCGCGCCGTCTCCGATCCTCGCGCCCTCCGCCACGGTGCTGCGTGCCACCGACGCCCCCGCCCCGATCGTGACGTTCGCCCCCAGTACCGTGTGTGGCCCGACCCGCGCGCCGGAGGAGATCTTCGCGCCCTCCCCAATCACCACCGGCGCCACGAGCGCGTCCTCCTCGAACTCCGCGCCGCGCCCGACGTACACACCCTCGCGTAAAGGCTCGCCGGGTGGCACTATCCCCTGAACTTCGCCGTCGAGCACCGCTCGTTGGGCGTCCATGTACTGCCCGATGTTGCCGATGTCCTCCCAGTAGCCCTCCATCGCGTACCCGTAGACGGGACGCCCCTCCTCCAGGAGCTTCGGGAAGACCTCCTTCGACCAGTCGTACTCCTGGCCCTCGGGGATGACCCCCAGCACCTCGGGCTCGACGACGTAGATGCCGGTGTTGGCCGTGTACGAGAAGACTTCGTCCTCGTCCGGCTTCTCCAGGAATCGCTGGACGCGCCCGTCTTCGTCCGTGACTACGATGCCGAACTCCGACGGGTCGTCGACCTTCTTCAGGACCAGCGTCACCTCGGCATCCTTCTCCTCGTGGAAGGAGATCACAGCGCCCAGATCGACGTCCGTGAGGGCGTCACCCGAGACGACGATGAACCTGCTTCCGAGCCGGTCCTCGACGTACTTCACCGAGCCGGCGGTCCCGAGAGGCTCCTCCTCGACGGAGTACTCCATCGAGACGCCGTAAGCGGAGCCGTCGCCGAAGTAGCCCCGGATGGCGTCCGGCATGTACGCCAGGGTCGCGAGGATGCTCGTGATGCCGGTGCGTTGCAGGAGATTAACGGCGTGCTCCATACACGGGACGTTGGCGACCTGGATCATGGGCTTCGGCTGGTTGCTCGTCAGCGGCCTCAGCCTCGTCCCCTGTCCACCAGCCATGATCACAGCCTTCACGCTCTCGAACCTCCGCTCACTAGCCTAATCACCGGCCCACCCCTTGACCCTCACCGGGAAGGTTACCCGAACGGACACTTACCCGAACGTACCCAACCACTACAAATCCGATCGCAGGCGCGACGAAACGTTGCGATAATTGTTCGCCGGTCCTCCGCGTTGCGGCCATTGGGGGATCGGGGGCATAATTTTGCCTATTGGCCTCGAAGGAGGTACGGTAGTGACCCGTTCGACACTGTTCTTGCTCGGGCCTCCCCGGATAGAGCGTGCCGGGGAGCGCCGCTCATGGTGGACAAGCGCAAGGTACTTACCCTCGTCGCGTACCTGGTGGTCTCGCGGCAGCCGCAGACCCGGGACGCCCCGGCAGCGCTTCTGTGTAAGGCGCGGGCGGCTCTCCGGTGCAGCCTCTCGGCCTGCACTCGGCACGCGAGGACGACTGGCTCTCATGGCGGATCCGACAGAACGCAAGGTTAGTCGAGGGGGATCTCTTGCAGGTGGACCTCCACCGCTTCCGGGAGAAACTCGCGGAGCGTGGGAAGCACGGGCATCCCGAAGGAGAAGCGCCGGCGGAGGCCCTCGGTGACCCTGGAGCCTGGCTCGCCGCCCTCAACAACGCCGCCTGGGCCTACAGAGCCGCCAGGGAGACCGCGCGGGCCATCGAGCACACCGAAGCCGCACTCGCCACGTGCGTCACCCTGGAGTATAGGCACCGTTAAGCCGCGCGGCACAATAACCTCGCCGACCTGCTGCACATGGTGGGCCGGCGAGAAGAGTCGATGGACCAACCCACAGAGGTGCCACCATCTTCACCGAGGTCGGCGAGAAGGGCGCGCTTCGGCCCGAGATCTGGAAACTCGCGGAGTGGTGATAAAAGGCCAAACTTCGACGCGGTAGCGAAGGAGGGAAGATGCAAGAGCGAAAGGCGAAGGACGGAGATCGGGCGGTTCGGACCGCATTGCGCTTCCTCCAAGACCTGCTGGGCGATTACCGGCCGCGCGACTTCGCGGTGCGGTTGTGGGACGGCACGGTGTGGGAAGCCGAGCCGGGGCGCACGGCCCATTTCACACTGGTACTCAAGCACCCCGGCGCGCTGCGCGGGATGTTCTGGCCGCCGAACGAGCTCGCCCTGGCCGAGGCATACGTCTACGACGACTTCGACATCGAGGGCCGGATCGAGGCGGTCTTCGGGCTGGCGGACCACCTTCTCGCGGGGAGGCGCCGGAGCGCCGTCGACCGGCTGCGACTCGGCGCCCGGCTCCTGGCCCTGCCCTCCAGGAAACGTCCCCGCGCCGGACGCCGGGTGGCGCGCCTGCGGGGCCTCAAGCACTCCAAAGCCCGCGACCGGCAGGCCGTCGCCTACCACTACGACGTCTCCAACGATTTCTACGCGCTGTGGCTTGACGATCGGATGGTCTACTCGTGCGCGTACTTCGCCTCACCCGACGAGGACTTGGACGCCGCCCAGGAACGCAAGCTCGACTACGTTTGCCGCAAGCTGCGGCTGCGGCGCGGCGAGCGCCTCCTGGACATCGGCTGCGGCTGGGGTGGGCTCATCATCCACGCCGCGCGCCGCTATGGGGTGGACGCTCTGGGCATCACCCTAAGCGAGCCGCAGACCGAGCTGGCCAACGAGCGCATCCGACGGGCCGGGTTAGCCGGCCGCTGCCGGGCGGAGGTCCACGATTACCGGGAGATCGAGGAGTGGGGCAGCTACGACAAGTTGGTCAGCGTCGGGATGTTCGAGCACGTGGGCGAGGCCCTATTATCGGAGTACTTCCGGCGGGCCTACCGTCTGCTCCGGCCAGGCGGCGTCTTCCTGAACCACGGGATATCCCGCAACCCCAACCTGCCGACGCGGCGCGGGCTGTCCTTCGTCCAGCGCTATGTCTTCCCCGACGGGGAGCTAGCGCCGATCTCCGCCACGCTACGCGCCGCCGAAGACGGCGGCTTCGAGGTGCGCGACGTGGAGAGCCTGCGCGAGCACTACGCCCTCACGCTCGGGCACTGGGTCCGCCGCCTGGAGGCCCGCTACGACGAGGCGCGAAAGATCACCGACGAGACCACCTACCGCGTTTGGCGGTTGTACATGTCCGGCTCTGCCCACGGCTTCACTACGGGGCGGCTCAACGTCTACCAGACGCTGCTCTCCAAGCGGGACTGGGGAGAGAGCGGGCTGCCGCTGACGCGGGACGACTGGTACGCTTAGGATCAGCGCGCCGCGCAGTACTCGCTCAGCCCCCTCTCCCCCGCCTCCATGACGGAGTCGTGGCTGTGGCGGTACATTCGCTCGGCGAGGTATCCGAGCAGGTTCAGGGCGGGCATTTATCTGGATCTCGTTGTG
>JADDPV010000116.1 GCA_016781705.1 Rubrobacter sp. | reverse complement strand
TCCTCCCGCGGTTCCTTCTTTCTCGCCTCGATCGCGGGCTTCACGTCGAGGTAGAAGAAGGCCGCCACCCGTGCCTGGTTGCGCGCGAAGCCGAGAATCGCCCGCGGGTTCCAGCCGAAGCCGGTGACGTCCCCCTCGAAAAAAGCGTCGAGGCGTCTCGCCATGCCCGGCAGCCTGCTCTCCGTGAGCCCCACGACCTGGGCGGCCACCCCGACCGCCAGCTCCATGCTCAGGGCGTCGAGGTCCGCGCGCCGTTTGCGCAGGAGACGCCGGATTGCCGCTCCCGCGAGTTCCTCCATAAGATCGCGGTAGCTCTCACTGACGGTCTTCGGCGAGAAGAACCGGGCGGTCCCGCGGCGCTGCTCGTGGTGGGGCTGGCCCTCCTGGTACAGGATCGGGGGCCTCATCCTCTGAGGCAGCCCCTCCAGAAGCTCCGCGTTGAAGCCCGCCTGCTTCGTGTCCGCGCTCCGCAAGACCGCCCGCGCCTGCGGGTGCCCGCGCACGTGCCACGTCCCATTGGCGCCGCGCTCGACGGGCCTCCCCGCGGGCTTGTGGCTGCGCGTCGTCTTGCGCTGGGACAGGGCGGCACGGTCCGTAGGACACCCCGGACGGTCGTCCGCTCCACCGGATGTCGCGCGCGAAACCTCTTCCGACATGTTCGTCCTTTCCGAGCCATCCGCCCGGCGCTACCGCGGGCGCGGAACACAACCTAACACAGGGCATAGATCGTTCGGGGTCAGGCAGAGACGAGGTGCCGGTAGCTCTCGGGATGACGCTGCAAGTAGGCGGGGAGGCTCAGGGGCTCGTGTCCGGCCAGGTTTCGGACCGCGTCGCTCACGACGTCCATCTCGCCGGTGGCTATGGCGGCGTACGAAGTTGCCCAGCCCTCGATCTCCCAATCTGGAGCGCCGCTCGGCGCCCGCGAAGCTCGTGCCTCCTCCGGCGTCTCCTCCTCGTAGCGTATCCTCCGTCCCGTAGCACCCGAGAGCACCTCTGCGGTCTCGGCCAGGGTGAGCGCCTCCGGCCCGGTCACGTCGTACGTGCGGCCATCATGCTCCCCGTCCTCACCGACCAGGACGGCGGTGGCGGCGTCGGCGAGGTCGTCGCGGGCGACCCAGGCCACGCGCCCTTCGCCGGCCGGACCCCGGATGATGCCGTCGGTGCCGCACCAGTGCGGCACGAGGTCGGCGTAGAGGCTCGGCCTGAGGAAGGCATGGGACAGACCCGTCGCGCGAGCGTGCTCCTCGGTGTGGAAGTGGTCGCGGGCGAAGGTAAACGTCGCGTCCGACGCCGCGGCGAGGAACGACAGGTAAACGATGCGCTCGACCCCCGCCGCGACGGCGGCGTCCACCGCCGTAACGTGCTGCTCCACCCGGCGAAACGCCTCCTTCCCCGAGACCAGAAAGAGCGTCCGCACACCCGACAGGGCAAGGCGCATCGCCGCCGCGTCTTCGTAGGAGGCCTGCGCGACCTCCGCCCCCGGCAGGCGCGGTGCCCTACCTGAGTCCCGTACGACGAGCTTCTGGGCCAGCCCCGCCTGCGCGAGGCGGGACGCGACCCTGCCGCCGACGGCGCCGGTCGCGCCGGTCACCCCGATCAAGCCCTCCCCCGGAGACACGCTTCGCGCCTTACAGGTCGCCGCACGCGGCCCGAGCCCTTATGTACGCCGAGCCTAGGGTTTGTCCGCGTCATCGGGAGACCGGGTCTTCGAGCTCGCCGAGCAGGCCGTCGAAGTCGAGAGGGCGCCTGTTGAAGATCAGCTTGCCATCCTGTTGCGGCCACTCGCTCCGGTTCCGGTCCCAGGCGAGCTCGATGCCGTTGTGGTCGGGGTCGCGAAAGTAGATCGCCTCGTGCGTCCCGTGGTCGGAGGCGCCGTCGATGGTCCAGCTCGCTTCGAGCAAGCGCCGGAGGGCGACGGCCAGGTCGCGGCGCGTCGGGTAATTTATGGCGAAGTGGTAGAGGCCGGTCGTGCCGGGAGGGGGCGGGCTCCCGCCCTCGCTCCCCCAGGTGTTCAGGCCGATGTGGTGGTGGTAGCCGCCCGCAGACAGGAAGGCCGCCTCCCCCTCGAACTTGACCATAAGCTCGAAGCCCAAAAGGTCCGTGTAGAAGGTTATGGCCCGCTCCAGATCGGAGACCTTGAGGTGTACGTGACCTATGTGCGTTCCCGCAGGTACGGATGCTTCCTTCATGTTTCTTCCTTCCCTGATCCTACACTCCGAGCCCAAGCTTACGCCGCGGGACGAACTCGCTCCGACGGCGGTAGAAGACTTCTACCTCACCGGGCCCCATTCCAAGCCGCCGGATAGAGCCCCGGCCCGAGGTTCCCGTCCATGGATACGTCGGCGGGAACCCGTCCGCGGGGGGCGGCTACAAAGCTTCCCATAAACCCACAGCGGCTTCGGGGGACCTACCTCATACGTCGGTTCGAGTCCCGCTTCGGGAAGCGGCCACGCCACCCGGCAGAGGGCTGAGAGCCTGACCAACGCGTTTTACTCGCAAACCGCCTCAGCGGGGGAGCTTGGGGGTGCCTCGCGAGGCGACCACCCTGTTCAGCGCCGCCTCGCTGCGACCCCACAACCCGCACAGCGCCACCACGAACGAGGATAAGGGAGGAGAGCGGCTACCGTACCGCCATGCGAAGCGAACGGGGGTGCGGGCGTTCTACTTGCCCGCACCCCCGTTCTTCCGCGTTCCCGTGGCCTCGCTTGACCGCCGGGCGACCGGGAGTTCGGACGCGCCCGGGAGCCTGTTAGGCCCCTGAGGTTATCTTCGACAGCTCCTCGAACTCCTCATCGGTGAGCTCGATTGACGCGGCGGCAATGTTCTCCTCCAGGTGCTCGACGGAGGAGGTGCCGGGGATGGGGAGCATGACGGGGGAGCGGCGCAAGAGCCAGGCCAGCGCGACCTGTCCCGGCGCGACGCCGCGGCTGGAGGCGATCTCGTCGAGGGGGCTGCCGGGCCGGGCGAGGCTGCCCGTCGCCAGGGGGAACCAGGGCACGAAGCCGATCCCCTCGCGCTCGCAGAAGTCGAGGACGTCCTCGTGGCCGCGGTCGGTGAGGTTGTAACGGTTCTGAACCGTGGCGATCGGCACGATCCGGCGGGCCCCCTCGATCTCCTCGACCCCGACCTCCGAGAGGCCGACGTGGCGCACCTTGCCCTCGTCTCGAAGCTCGGCCATCGTCCCCACCTGATCCTCCATCGGGACCTTCGGGTCGATGCGGTGTAGCTGGTAGAGGTCGATGCTCTCCAGCTTGAGCCTCGTCAGGCTCCCCTCGATGGCCTCGCGTATATGCTCGGGGCGGCCGTCCGGGTCCCACTGGCTCGGTCCCGGGCGCACGAGCCCGGCCTTCGTGGCAATCACCACGTCTTCGGGGTAGGGGGCGAGCGTCTCGCCTATGAGGCGCTCGGAGACGTCGGGGCCGTAGGAGTCGGCGGTGTCTATAAGGTTCACGCCGAGCTCGACGGCGCGCCTGAGGACGGCCCGCGCCTCGTCGGGGTCCGCGGGCTCGCCCCAGATCCCCTTCCCCGTGATCCTCATCGCCCCGAAGCCGAGGCGGTTCACCGTCAGGTCTCCGCCGATGGCGAAGGTCCCGCTCGCCGCCGCGCTCTGTTCCGTACCGCGTTCAGTCAAAACTCGTTCCTTGCGTGAGTTCCACGCTTCATCGCGCTTGCCCCCTTTTTATACCCTCGGCCCATCCTCCCATCTCGGACGCGCCTACCCGGGGCCGGAGCCCTCTTCGCCTCGCCGTATGCGGGGCGTGTAACGCGTCCGGGTGACGTTGACACAAAAGGCATCAGGCTCGTATACTCCCGCGACCCGGAACGGCGGGTCCGTACCGGGAATGCAGGGGAGAAGGAAAAGGCGCGTCGCGCACGATCACCTGGCCGGTACTCCCTCCCGGGGAGAAGGAGAAGGCGCGTGGGGACGATCACCTAGCCGGATCTTCCGACATAGTGAACTTGACTATGGAAGGGGGTACTTTAGGTGGAATTTCTCCAACCCTCGAGCTTGTGGGAGGCTCTGGAGGCAAAGGCGGCACATCCCGAGGCGGTACCCATCTCGGGCGGCACGGACCTGATGGTCGAGATCAACTTCGACCGTGGGCGGCCGAAAACGGTGCTCGACCTCTCGCGCGTCCCCGAACTCGGCGAATGGGCACCCGAGAACGGCCACGTACGCGTAGGCGCCGGGGTCACCTACAACCGGATCGTCGCCGAGCTAGGCGCTGACTTGCCGGGTCTTGCGATGGCCTCCCGGACGGTCGGCTCGCCCCAGATCCGAAACCGCGGCACCGTCGGGGGCAACCTCGGCACCTCCTCCCCGGCCGGCGACGGCCTCCCGCCCCTCTACGCCTCGGACGCCGAGGTGGAGCTCTCCTCCACGGACGGCACCCGCCGCGTCCCCGTCTCCGAGTTCGTCACGGGCCCGAAGAGGAACGTCCTCCGGCCGGACGAGCTTATCTCGGCCTTCAGGATGTCCCGCGCCACGGGACCCCAGCAGTACGCCAAGGTCGGCACGCGCAACGCCATGGTGATCGCGGTCTGCTCCTTCGGCCTCGCCCTGCACCCCGAGTGGGGGAGCATCGGAGCGTGCATCGGCTCGGCCGGCCCGACGCCGATTCGCGCCACGGAGGCCGAGCGGTTCATCGAAGGCGTCCTCGCCGAAGGCGGCCTGTGGGAGACGCGCGAGCCCTTGAACGATGCGGTCCTCGGGCGCTTCGGGGAGATCGTCGCGACCGCGGCGCGTCCCATCGACGACGTGCGGGGGACCGCCGCCTACCGGACCTACGCCGTGGGCGTGCTCGCTCGCCGCTCGCTGGGATGGGCCTGGGACGAGTACCGGAGAGGGGGTCCGTAGTGCGGCTTTCGTGCATCGTCAACGGGGAGGAGCGCGAGGCGGAGAACGTTTGGGAGGGCGAGAGCCTCCTGTACGTGCTGCGGGAGAGGCTCGGGCTGCCCGGTTCCAAGAACGCCTGCCTGCAGGGCGAGTGCGGCTCCTGTTCGGTTTACATGGACGGCGTGCTCGTCACTTCGTGCCTCGTGCTCGCCGGGCAGGCCGAGGGGCGTGAGATCCTGACGGTCGAGGGCCTCGCCGGGGAGGATGGACTGCACCCGGTCCAGGAGGCCTTTCTGGAAGCCGGCGGGGTGCAGTGCGGCTTCTGCACGCCCGGCTTCGTCGTCGCCACCCATGACCTGCTGCAACGGAACCCGAGACCCTCCGACGCGGAGATCCGGGAGGCCCTCGCCGGCAACCTCTGCCGCTGCACGGGCTACGCGAAGATCCTCGACGCGGTCCGGCTCGCGTCGCGGAAGATGGGGTCGGCATGAGCGCTCCGCGGATCGTCGTCGAGGGCTGCGCCGTAGCAACCGTCGATGCGGCGGGGACGGAGCACGAGAGCGGACACGTGGTGATCGAGGGGAACCGCATAATCGCCGTGGGTAGCGGACCGGCGCCGGAGGGGCCGGGTAGGGAGACGGTGCGCTTCGATGGCCGGGGGTGCCTCGCGACGCCGGGGCTCGTGAACTGTCATCATCACCTGTACCAGTGGGCGACGCGCGGGATGGCGCAGGAGGCGACCCTCTTCGAATGGCTCGTCGAGCTGTACCCCATCTGGGCGCACGTGGACGAGGAGATCGAACACGCCGCCGCCCGCGCGGGGCTCGCGGCTCTGGCCTCCTCCGGCTGCTCTACCTCCATGGACCACCACTACGTCTTCCCCAGGGGAGCGGGGGATCTTCTGGCCGCCGAGGTGGAGGCCGCGACGGAGATCGGGCTGCGTTTTCACCCCACGCGCGGCTCGATGGACCTCGGCAAATCCCGGGGGGGCCTGCCGCCCGACTCGATCGTCGAGGGGCGCGACGAGATCCTGGCCGCAAGCGAGGCCGCCATCGACCGCTACCACGACCCCTCGCCGGACGCGATGCTGAAGATGGCCCTCGCCCCGTGCTCGCCGTTCTCCGTCACGCGCGAACTGATGGCCGAGTCGGCGGAGCTCGCGCGGCGGCGCGGCGTCCGCCTGCACACCCACCTCGCCGAAACGGAGGACGAGGAGGCGTTCTGCCTAAAGAGTTTCGGCGTCCGGCCCGTCGAGTACCTGGAGGAGTTGGGCTGGCTCGGCGGAGACGTCTGGCTCGCCCACTGCGTCCACCTCGACGAGCGCGAGGTGCGCCGCTTCGGTGAGACGGGGA
>JADDPV010000172.1:6325-12435 GCA_016781705.1 Rubrobacter sp. | reverse complement strand
TCTTAATATGCTTACCTATAGGGCAACCGTCACCGTCGGTCCCGCGCCAGGAGTCGGTTTGAGTTCCGACTCGCGCTAACCCGCACCTGTGTGGACATTGGGGCCGCCCATGAGATCATGCGCCGGAGGTGCCGTCCACAGGGTCTTCCGATATGAACCTCACGCGCGACCAGAGCCACCCTTCGGGCTCCGAGCCGCTGGGGATGCGGGAGGACATCCGTGTCGGGATGCGGGTCGAGGCGGAGTTCGAGGGCGTGAAAGAGGAGATTTCGATGCCAGGTTCCATCCCGAGGATGATTGAGGGGCCGGAAGTGGGATCACGCCCGGGCATCCGAGCCCTCGAAGGCCGTGTGGCCCAGCCTCTCATGCAACGTAGAAAGCCGAGGACAACCCGGCGGTTCGACGGTTAGGGTATGCTATAAGGGTTGCCGTCAAGGTAGAGGTGAAGGTGAACCATGCATGCGAGGATGACCACGATCCGGACTCAGCCGGGCAAGCTGGCGGAGGCGATCGACATCGCCCGAGGTTCCATAGCGCCCCGCGCCAAAGAGCAACGGGGATTCAAGAGCTTGCTCGCGTTGGTAGACTCCGAGAGCGAAGAGCTCATATTCACCTCCCTGCGGGCAACACGGAGGACGACCTGGGGGGGCGGGCGAGGACAGCGGTTATTGTGAGGAGCAGCTCGGTAAGCTCTCCGGCGTCCTTGCCGGGCAAGCGGTCCGCGAAAACTTCGAAGCCGACCTCCTGGCGCAAGTGCAGCCGAAGAGTCGAGACGTCGCACCCGGCGCATAAACATCCGGGCGGGTGCGCCGGTCGAGCCGGTCTTCGAGGGCGTGAGCGAGGAGGTCTCGATGCCCCGGTTCCGTCAGGCAGCGGACGGGTAAGCGCACTCGAGATTCGGGATAATTCGCTGTGCGGCCCCGGTGGCCGGCGGCGTCTATCATAGGGGCGTCGGGGTTCCGAGAAGACGAAGGGAGACGGTGATGCTGAGGAAGGTTCTGGTCGCCAACCGCGGGGAGATCTCTATTCGGGCCTTCCGGGCTGCCTACGAGCTGGGCATCCGCACCGTCGCGGTCTACACGCCGGACGACCGCGGCTCCCTGCACCGCCAGAAGGCCGACGAGGCGTACGAGATCGGGGAGCCCGGGCACCCGGTTCGGGCGTACCTGGACGTGGACACGCTGGTGAAGACCGCCCGCGAGGTCGGGGCGGACGCCGTGTACCCGGGCTACGGGTTCCTCTCCGAGAGCGCCGCCTTCTCTGCGACGTGCCGCGACTCCGGTATCGTCTTCGTCGGCCCGCCGCCCGAGGTCCTCTCCCTCACCGGGAACAAGCTGCGCGCCCGGGAGGCGGCGCAGAGGGCGGGTGTCCCCGTCCTGCGGGCGTCGGGGGAGGTCGCGGGCGCCGAGGAGGCTTCGGCCGCGGCACAGGAGATCGGGTACCCCCTGTTCGTCAAGGCCGCGGGTGGTGGCGGGGGAAGGGGCCTGCGCCTCGTCCGGCGCCCCGAAGATTTGCCTGGGGCGGTGGAGGCGGCGACGCGCGAGGCCGCGGGAGCCTTCGGGGACGCGACGGTGTTCCTGGAGCAGGCCCTGTCGCGGCCCCGGCACATCGAGGTCCAGATCCTTGGCGACGCGAACGGCGATATCATCCACCTCTACGAGCGCGACTGCTCGGTGCAGCGCCGCCACCAGAAGGTCCTGGAGATAGCCCCGGCCCCGAACCTCGACCCGGCCCTGAGGGACCGTTTATGCGAGAGCGCGGTCCGCTTCGGCGAGGAGGTAGGCTACCGCAACGCCGGGACGGTGGAGTTCCTCGTCGGGGAGGACGGCAAGTTCGCGTTCATCGAGATGAACCCGCGCATCCAGGTCGAGCACACCGTCACCGAGGAGACGACGGACGTGGACCTGGTCCTCACCCAGCTCAGGCTCGCGGGCGGGGAGACGTTCGCCGATCTCGGCCTCTCGCAGGAAGGCATCCGGCAGCGGGGCGTGGCGTTGCAGTGCCGGGTGACCACGGAGGACCCGGGGCAGGGCTTCCGGCCGGACACCGGCAGGATCAGCGCGTACCGCTCGCCGGGCGGGGCCGGCATCCGACTCGACGGCGGTACCGCCCACGCAGGCGCGGAGGTGAGCCCGTACTTCGACTCCCTCCTGGTGAAGCTCACCGCCCGCGCGGCCGACCTGCCGGCCGCCGCGCGTCGGGCGAGCCGGGCGCTCGCCGAGTTCCGGGTGCGCGGCGTGGCGACGAACCTGGCCTTCTTGCGGGCCGTGCTCAACGACCCGGACTTCCTGGCCGGGCGGACGTACACCTCTTTCATAGACGATCGGCCTCACCTCACGGCGGTCTCCACGGGCAAGGACCGCGCGAGCCGCCTCCTTACGCTGCTCGCCGACGTCACCGTGAACCGCCCGCACGGGGAGCCACCCCCGGTCCCCGACCCGCGCACCAAGCTGCCGCCCCTGCCGAAAGGCGACCCGCCGCCGGGCACGAAGCAGCGTCTGGAGCAGCTCGGTCCCGAGGGGTTCGCCCGCTGGATGCGCGACAGCGAAGCCCTGCTCGTCACCGACACCACCATGCGCGACGCGCACCAGTCCCTCTTCGCCACCCGGATGCGTTCCTTCGACGTACTCGCCGCCGCCCCGCATGTGGCGAGGATGCTCCCCGAGCTCTTCTCCGCCGAGGTGTGGGGCGGGGCGACCTTCGACGTGGCCCTACGGTTCCTGCACGAGAGCCCCTGGGAGCGGCTCGCCCGCACAAGAGAGGCTCTCCCCAACGTCTGCCTGCAGATGCTCCTGCGGGGACAGAACGCCGTCGGATACACCACCTACCCGCCCGACGTCCTCTCGGCCTTCGTCGCCGAGGCCACCGCGGCGGGGATAGACATCTTCCGCGTCTTCGACGCCAACAACGACGTAGACCGCATACGTCCGGCCATAGAGGCGGTGCTCGAGACCGGCGCCCTCGCCGAGGGGGCTATCTCCTACACCGGCGACCTCTTGCACCCCGACGAGAAGCTCTACACGCTGGACTACTACCTCCGGCTGGCCGAGGGACTGGTCGAGGCCGGCTCGCACGTCTTGTGCATAAAGGACATGGCGGGCCTGTTGCGCGCGCCGGGCGCGGAGAAGCTCGTCTCGGCTCTCAGGCGCGAGTTCGACCTGCCGGTGCACCTGCACACCCACGACACCGCAGGGGGCCAGCTCGCGACGTACCTCGCGGCCGCGGGGGCGGGGGTGGACGCCGTTGACGGGGCGGCACCCCCCATGTCCGGGATGACGAGCCAGCCTTCACTCTCCGCCATCGTCGCGGCGACCGACCACACCGAGCAGGAGACGGGGCTCTCGCTCGATGCCCTCGGGGACCTGGAGCCATACTGGGAGGCGGTCCGCACCCTGTACGCGCCATTCGAGGCGGGCTTGCGGGCGCCGACGGGGACGGTGTACCGGCACGAGATCCCGGGCGGCCAGCTCTCCAATTTGAGGCAGCAGGCGATCTCGATGGGGCTCGGGGACCGCTTCGAAGAGATAGAGCACGTCTACGCCCGCTGCGACGACCTGCTCGGTCACCTCGTCAAGGTGACGCCGACGAGCAAGGTCGTCGGGGACCTCGCCCTGTACCTGATCTCCTCGGGCATGGCCCCCGACGAGCTCGAGGAGGACCCCACGAAGCACGACTTGCCCGACAGCGTCCTCGGCTTCCTGCGCGGCGACCTCGGCGAGCCGCCGGGCGGCTGGCCCGAACCATTCCGCTCCCGCGCGCTGTCGCGATGGGACCCCGAAGACGCCCCTTCCGCAGACGGGCACCTCTCAGAGGAGGACCGGGCGATACTCAGGGACGGCTCGTCTTCCGAGAGGCGCCGCGCCGCGCTCGACCGGTTGCTCCTACCCGGGCCGGCCGCCGAGAGAGAGCAGGCGGTGGAGAGCTACGGTGATGTCTCCGTGGTCCCCACGAAGGCGTTCCTGTACGGGCTGGAGACCGGGAAGGAGCTCGCCGTGGACCTGGAGCCCGGCGTCAGGCTGTACATCGAGCTCGAGGCGATCACGGAGGCCGACGAGAAGGGCATCCGCACCCTGCTCCTGACCCTCAACGGCCAGCAGCGGCCCGTCGACGCCCTGGACCGCTCGCTCGGAAGGGAGGCACCGGGCAGGGAGAAGGCCGACCGCCAGAACCCCGGGCACGTCGCCGCCGCGATGGCCGGGGCGGTGTCGTTCGCGGTCGAGGAGGGCGAGGAGGTCGAGGAGGGACAGCAGGTCGGCACGATCGAGGCGATGAAGATGGAGTCGGCGATCAGCGCCCCCGTCTCGGGCGTCGTCGAGCGGCTCGCCGTCGCCTCGGGCACGAACGTCGAGCCGGGCGACCTCCTGCTCGTGCTAGGCGACACCTCCTGACCCGAGGGTAAACTGGCCGCCGTCGCCGGAGCGGAAGCGTCGCCTCTCCCGCTCCAAACCAGGCGGGCTCTTGGCCGCCGCCTTCTCGCGCCGCCGGGCCTAGGCACCGTCGCTGCCCAGGAAATCCGCCAGCAACTCGTTGAACGCGGCGGCTTATTCGATCATGATCCAATGCCGGCACTGCCTTTCCTTTCGGGCCACGCCTCCTCCTGCCTGCCGTGCGCCGTAGCCCATCGTGTGACCTCGCGGAGACGCGCCAGGGATCCGGCCGCTTATGCCGCCTCCTCTCCTACCCCGACCGATGCCGGCCTAACGCGGCGGGTCGCCGCACACGCTTCCCGAGAAGCTGCCTGCTTTAGCTGGTAGAGTCGTCACGCTAGCGTCCGGCACCGGCGCCGCGCCGCTGCGCGCGACGTGCCCGAGAGAGGAGGCTTCGTGTCCGGTTCGGAGATATGCTTCATGACGGCCACCGAGCTTGCCGCCCTCGTCCGCGCGAAGGGCATCTCCGCCGTCGAGGTCGTGGAGGCGCACTTCGACCGGATCGGAGCGACCAACCCGAAGGTCAACGCCATCGTCACGCTCACGCCCGAGCGGGCGATGGAGGCAGCCCGCGCCGCCGACGAGACGCTCGCCCGCGGCCTGCCCGTCGGTCCCTTGCATGGCCTGCCGGTCGCGCACAAGGATCTCGCACCCACGAGAGGCGTGCGGACTACCTTCGGCTCGCCCGTCTTCGAGGACTTCGTCCCCGAGGAAGACGCGTTAGTGGTCGAGCGTCTCAAGAAAGCCGGCGCCATCTCCGTCGGCAAGACCAACACTCCCGAGTTCGGCGCCGGCTCCCAGACCTTCAACGAGGTCTTCGGCGAGACGCTCAACCCCTACGATCCAACGAAGACGTGCGGCGGCTCGAGCGGCGGGGCGGCGGTCGCGCTGGCCTGCGGGATGCTCCCAATCGCCGACGGCTCGGACATGGGCGGCTCCCTGCGCAACCCGGCCTCCTTCTGCAACGTCGTGGGCTTGCGTCCCTCCCCGGGCCGGGTCCCGACCTGGCCCGACGTCGCCGCGTGGTTCACGCTCTCCTCCGAAGGTCCCATGGCCCGTACCGTCCGGGACACCGCCCTCGTGCTGAGCGCCATGGCGGGCCCCGACCCCCGCTCCCCCGTCTCTATCTCCGAGCCGGGTGCAGTCTTCTCCCGCCCGCTGGAGCGCGACTTCTCCGGGGCACGCGTCGCCTGGAGCCGGGACCTCGGGGGGCTGCCCGTGGACCCGCGCGTGACGGCGGCGATGGACGGGCAGCGTCACGTCTTCGAGGATCTGGGCTGCGTGGTGGAAGACGCGGAGCCCGACTTCTCGGGCGCGGACGAGGTCTTCAGGGTGTTGAGGGCGTGTCGCTTCGAGCTCGCCTACGGCAGGCTGCTCGACGAGCGCCGGGACGCGTTGAAGGACACCGTCGTGTGGAACATCGAGGAGGGCAGGCGCCTCAGCGGACCCGACGTGGGGCGGGCGGAGCGGTTGCGGACGGAGCTTTACCATCGGGTGCGAGCCTTCATGGAGGGCTACGAGTTCCTCATCTTACCGGTCAGCCAGGTCCCACCCTTCGACGTGAAGGAGCGGTACGTCACCGAGATCAACGGCGAGCCGCTGGAGACGTACGTGGACTGGATGAAGTCCTGCTACTACGTCACCGTCACCGGGCTGCCGGCGATCTCCGTACCGTGCGGCTTC
>JADDPV010000172.1:0-6243 GCA_016781705.1 Rubrobacter sp. | reverse complement strand
GACGACACGCACATCCAGGAAGGCAACATCGTCCGCCGCACGGAGAAGCTCGCGAGCGTGCCGGTCGGGTCGGGCGTGCTCGGTCGAGTCATAGACGCGCTCGGCCGTCCGATGGACGGCAAGGGGGAAATCGAGGCCGAGGACATCCTCCCGATCGAGATCGTGGCGCCGGGTATCATCAAGCGGCAGCCGGTGAAGGAGCCGCTCCAGACCGGGATCAAGGCGATAGACTCGATGATCCCCATCGGGCGCGGACAGCGCGAGCTCGTGATCGGCGACAGGAAGACCGGCAAGTCCTCCATACTCATCGACACCATCATCAACCAGGCCGACCAGGACGTGAAGTGCGTCTACGTCGCCATCGGCCAGAGGGACTCGGCGGTGGCCGGCATCGCGGCCGCGCTCGAGGACGCCGGCGCGATGGAGTACACGACCATCATCAACGCCTCCGCTTCCCAGTCGGCGACCCTCCAGTACCTCGCCCCGTACGCGGGGTGCGCCATCGGCGAGTTCTTTATGGGCCGGGGCCAGGACGCGCTCGTGATCTACGACGATCTCTCCAAGCACGCGACGGCCTACCGGCAGATGATGCTCCTGCTCAGGCGTCCGCCGGGGCGCGAGGCGTACCCGGGGGACGTGTTCTACCTCCACTCCCGTCTCTTGGAGAGGGCGGCGCGGCTCTCGGACGAGATCGGCGGCGGCTCGCTGACGGCGCTGCCGGTCGTCGAGACCAAGGCGGGGGACATCTCGGCGTACATCCCGACTAACGTCATCTCTATTACGGACGGCCAGATCTTCCTGGACCAAGACCTGTTCAACGCGGGCCAGCGCCCGGCCATCGACACGGGCAACTCGGTCTCTCGCGTGGGCGGTTCGGCCCAGATCAAGGCGATGAAGAGCGTCGCGGGCACGCTGAGGCTCGACCTGAACCAGTACCGGGAGCTCGCGAGCTTCGCCCAGTTCGGGAGCGACCTGGACAAGGCGACGCAGCAGACCTTGAACCGCGGTGAGCGCCTCACGGCGATCCTCAAGCAGGACGAGCGCGACCCGGTACCGGTCGAGATGCAGGTCGTGGTGCTCTATGCCGCGACGAACGGCTACCTCGACGAGGTGGATACCGACGCCGTCATGGACTGGGAGCGCCAGTTCCGCGACTTTATGCGCAACAGCCACGGCGGGGTCCTGAACGACATCCGGTCGTCGCAGAAGCTCTCCGACGAGAGCGAGCAGCAGCTTCGCGACGCCATCGAGCACTTCAACGAGAACTACGAGCCGCAGCACAGCCGGCTCGTGGACGCCTCCGTGGACGGCTCCGGCGGCACGGACCGCGGGGCCACCGGCGACGATCCGCGCGGTGACCAGCTGAACGCCGCGGGGGAGAGGAGCTAAGACTTGGCATCCCTCCGGGATCTCAAGCGTCAGATAGGGTCGATCAAGAACATCGCCAAGGTCACGGAGGCCTTGCAGACCGTCTCCGCGGTGAAGTTCCGTAAGGCCGAGAACCGGGTCAGGAAGGCCCGGCCCTACGCCGAGAACGTCGAGCAGATGATGCGTGACGTGGCGAGGAGCGCCACGGGGAGCTCTCCGCACCTCGCCGGGCGCGAGGTGCGGCGGGTCGCGGTCGCCGCCATCACCGCCGACCGGGGCTTGGCGGGCGGCTTTAATGCGCAGGTCCTGCGGCGGACGCAGCGGCTAAGGGACGAGCTAGGCGGCGAGGTTGTGCAGGTTGCGAGCGGCCGCAAGGCGACCGCCTTCTTCAGGTTCCGGCGGGTGGAGCTGGCCGAGGTCTACACCGGGTTCTCGGACAACCCGACCTACGAGAAGGCCCGCGAGATCGGGCAGGGCCTCACGCGCCTCTTCGACGAGGAGGAGGCCGACGAGGTCTACCTCGTCTACAACCGCTTCGAGAGCGCCCTCACCCAGCGCCCGGTCGTGACGCGCCTGCTCCCCGTCGCCCGGGAGGAAGACGATGAAGGGCGGGGCGGCGACGGAGTCGTCGCCGCCTCCTACTTCGAGTACGTGCCGGATGCGGAGACGGTCTTGAGAAACCTCGTGCCGCGGTACGTGGAGACGATGGTGTGGCAGGCGCTGCTCGAGAGCGCGGCGGGTGAGCACGGGGCCCGGATGACGGCGATGAAGAACGCCACGGACAACGCGAACGACTTGGCGCGCGACCTTACCCTTCGGATGAACAAGGCTCGCCAGGCTCAGATCACGCAAGAGATTCTGGAGATCGTCGGCGGGGCGGAGGCCCTGGCCGCAAGTTAAGGCTGACGCCTTGGAGAGGGAGATTTTGTGATGGACCGATTCGAACGGGCGGTAGACAAGGCCAAGGATCTGGCGGAGGGGGCCGTCGAGGCCGTAACGGGCGGCGAGACCAGGAGCGAGGAGCGCTCGGGCCAGGCCGGGGGCACTTCTCCCGGAGCCGGTAACGGCGAAACGGATGGGCAGGCCGTCGAGCAGTCGGCGGCCCAGCGCAACGGCGGCGACGGCCGGGAGACCCAGGGCGGCACCGGGACCGTGGTAGAGATCAGGGGGCCGGTCGTCGACGTGCGCTTCCCGCCGGATGAGATACCGGAGATCTACAACGCCGTCACGGTGCCCATTCGGACCGCCGGGGGTTCCGAGAACGAGCCGGAGGAGCTCGTGCTGGAGGTCCAGCAACTCCTCGGCGACGACGTGGTCCGCACGGTGGCGATGGCCTCGACCGATGGCCTGAGGCGCGGGATCGAGGCGCGGGACACGGGGCGTCCGATCGCCGTCCCGGTCGGGAAGAACGTGCTCGGGCGCGTGCTCAACGTGCTCGGGGAGCCGGTGGACGAGAAGGGGACGGTCGAGGCCGACGACCACTGGCCGATCCACCGCCCCGCCCCCAGGTTCGAGGACCTGACCACCCGGGCCGAGCAGTTTGTCAGCGGCATCAAGGTCATAGACCTCCTGTGCCCGGTGCGCAGGGGCGGCAAGGTCGGGCTCTTCGGCGGCGCGGGCGTCGGCAAGACGGTCCTTATTACCGAGCTCATCAACAACATCGCGTTGCAGTACGAGGGTACGAGCGTGTTCGCGGGCGTCGGCGAGAGGACGCGCGAGGGGAACGATCTCTACCTGGAGATGGAGGAGGCCGGCGTCCTCCCGAACACGGGGATGGTCTTCGGCCAGATGAACGAGCCGCCCGGGGCCCGCTTCCGCGTCGCCCTCAGCGGCGTTACCCTCGCCGAATACTTCCGCGAGGAGCTCGGCCAGGACGTGCTCTTTTTCGTGGACAACATCTTCCGCTTCGTCCAGTCGGGCAATGAGGTCTCCGCGCTCATGGGCCGCATGCCCTCCGAGGTCGGCTACCAGCCCACCCTGGGCACGGAGATGGGCGCCCTGCAGGAGCGCATCACCTCGACGAAGAAGGGCTCTATCACCAGCTTCCAGGCGGTCTACGTCCCGGCGGACGACTTCACGGACCCGGCGCCGTTCACGGTGTTCGCCCACCTCGACTCCACGGTCGAGCTCGCTCGCTCGCTGGCCGCTCAGGGCATCTACCCGGCGGTGGACCCGCTGACCTCTTCGTCCACGATCCTCGACCCGTCGGTGGTCGGGGACGAGCACTACGAGGTGGCCCAGCAGGTCAAGAACATCCTGCAGCGCTACAGGGAGCTGCAGGACATCATCGCCATCCTCGGCATAGACGAGCTCTCCGAGGAGGACAAGGTCATCGTCGGGCGGGCGCGTAGGCTCCAGCGGTTCCTTTCCCAGCCGTTCTTCGTCGCCGAGCAGTTCACCGGCCTAGAGGGCAAGTTCGTCGAGCTCGATGACACGGTCCGCTCGTTCAAGGAGGTCGTGGAGGGCCGCCACGACGACCTCCCCGAGCAGGCCTTCTACCTCGTCGGCAACATCGACGAGGCTGTCGAGAAGGCCCGCCAGATAAGCGGCGAGGCCGACGAGACGCCCGCGGATGCGGAGAGCGAGCGGAGCGGCATGCCCGACCAGGACGAGGTGCCGTCCGCGACCGGGCAGGCCGGCGAGTCTGGGGAAGTGGGCTAGGAGGTGACCGAGGGCCGCGAACGCGAGGGGGGGCGCCAGCTCTTCTGCCGCATCATCACACCCCAGGAGGTCGTCTTCGATGACGACGTGGACATGGTGGTGGCCAGGATCGCGGACGGGGAGCTTGGGGTTCTGGTGGACCACGCGCCGGTGGTCTCGACCGTGGAGATCGGGGACGTCAGGATCACGCAGGGCGACGAACGCCGCGTCTACGCGACCTCGGACGGCTTTTTCAAGGTCTCGGAGAACCTCGTACAGCTCCTGGTCGAAGAGGCCGTTCCGGCCGACGAGATAGACGTAAACGAGGCCGAGGACCGGGTCGAGGAGGCCGAGCGCGAGCTGGGCGAGGTCTCCGAGGGCGACGAGGAGGAGGGTGCGAAGAAGGAGCGCGCCCGCATCGAACGCCGCCGCAAGATGGGGGAGAACCTGGCACGCGTCGCGCGTCGCTACGGCAACGAGGGTTGACCTGGGCCCCCGAGGGGCGCAAACTTACCAGCTGTAATCCAACCGTTACCGGGGCATAACCTTACCGCAACGTGCGCCCCGCACCATACAGGTGCGTACACGAGCGGGCGGCGAAAGCGCGAAGGGGAGGATGGTCTTGGAGAGGTTCTTCGTCGAGGGTGGTAGGCGGCTCTGCGGAGAGGTGGAGGTTTCCGGCGCCAAGAACGCGGCGCTGAAGATGATCGCCGCCGCCCTCCTCGCCAACGGGCGTACTACCTTGCGTAACGTCCCGCACATAAAGGACGTACAGACCATGCGCGCGGTCCTCGACGGCCTCGGCGCCGAAAGCGACTTCGACGGAAATACGCTCTCCATAGATGCGGGCGCCATCTACTCCTACACGGCGCCCTACGACCTCGTGCGCCAGATGCGGGCGAGCATCGTGGTCCTGGGTCCTCTGGTCGCCCGCTTCGGCGAGGCCGAGGTCTCCGCCCCCGGTGGGTGCAACCTGGGCCTGCGCAAGTTCAACTTCCACCTCGACGGCCTGCGCGCCCTCGGGGCGGAGATCAAGTTAGACCACGGCTTCATCAAGGCGACCGCACCCAGGGGCCTGGCGGGCGCGGAGGTCAACTTCGAGTACCCGAGCGTCACCGCGACCGAGAACGTGATGATGGCCGCCGTGCTCGCCCGGGGCACGACCGTTATCGAGAACGGGGCGCGCGAGCCCGAAGTGGTAGCACTGGCCGACCTCTTGAACCTGATGGGCGCGAGCGTCTTCGGGGCGGGGACGGGCCGCATCGTCATAGAGGGCGTCGAGGAGCTCTCGCCCGCGGAGTTCGCGGTGATGGGCGACCGTGTCGAGGCCGGGACTTTCATAATGGCGACCGCCGCGACGGGCGGGGACGTGCTGGTCAGGGGGGTAGACCCCGCTCACCTCAAGATGGAGCTGCCGAAGCTGCGCGACGTGGGTGTGGACCTTGCGCTCGTCGAGGGCGGCATTAGGGTACGCGTCGAGGACCCGGGAGCTCTGGGGAGCGTGGACATCTCCACTTTGCCCTTCCCCGGCTTCGCCACCGATTTGCAGGCGCAGATGATGGCGCTGCTCACGCAGACCTCCGGGGCCGGCGTAATCACCGAAAACGTCTACGAGAACCGGCTGCAGGTCGCGGAGGAACTGAACCGCATGGGCGCCGGCATAGACCTCTTCGGCGGCCATCGCGCGCTCGTCAAGGGACCCAAGCGTCTCTCCGGCGCCATCGTCCAGTCCCCCGACCTGCGCGGCGGCGCGGCGCTCGTCATGGCCGGCCTCGTCGCCGACGGCACGACCATAGTGGACGGCGCGAAGCACATCCTGCGCGGCTACGAGAAGTTCGAGGAGAAGCTCACCAACCTCGGCGCGATCGTCGCTTTCGGCGCGGAGCCCGCGCTGCGCAGTTGAGCCCGCGCCGGAGACGTTAGCGTGCGGTCCCCGGGGTCTTTATTTTTCTCGCCGTGGCTCGCCGCGTCTATGACTTTGGAGGTCTCTTCGATGGCCCTCACCCAGTCTCCTCGAAGTCTTTGTGCGAGGTGTAGCCGCTGCCTTCGAGGAGCAGCGGGTTTATGTAGTCCACTCGGTTTCGTAGGACTCCCCTGGAGGTCGTCGTATCTCGAGCTGATCTTGATGCCCTTTGACCTGAGAGCACCTCGACCATGGCCTCCTAGCAACCCCAGACGGCGACCAGTGCATGCGCAGACGAGATGGTAGGCAAGAGTTTATCCTATGGTCATGAG
>JADDPV010000094.1 GCA_016781705.1 Rubrobacter sp. | reverse complement strand
TGAAGCAGAATTTGTCGTTTGTGATCAGCCCATCTACGGCTGATGGTGGGCCTGGTCGCGTGCACGGAGGTCTCGCGCGGTTTCTGCTGAAAATGGTCTTGCCGACGCGATAGAGGTTGCCGCTTCTCAAACCGCAAGAACGGCCGCCGATGGCCTCGAATGGGTGAGTACGACCCTGGCCCTACCACGCAACAGCTCAAACCCGGAAGAGGCCCGGCGGGAGGTACCGCGCAGCGAGCGGGTTTTGGACGAGCTGCGTGCGAGGTCCCCGCCGCCTATGTAGAAGACGTGATGGGGGTCGACGAGGGAGGTGGCGGGTTCCGATATGGGAACCTCCTTGCGTTCGGGTTGTTCAGGCCGCGGTGTCGGAGGAGCGGGACCCACCGGCCCACCGGCGGAGGGTCCCCTCGGCGCACAGCTGGGTCTGTCGGATGTTCTCCTGGGAGACGCCGAGTTTTTCGCGAGCGCGGCCAGGGTCTGGGGTTCGGATCCTTCCAGCCCGTAGTCGAGTGCGGGAGGTGCGGAGATCGCGCAGGCCGGACCGTAGACCGCGGAAGGTCCGTGTGGCCGACCAGGATGGTGCCAAGCACAAGCGCCGGCTCTCCGTTCCCGCTCGTCGAGGCCGCCTCCTTTTCGTGTTCGCTCGGGTGCCGCGGGGTAAGATAGTGTCCCCGAAGTCCTGGCCGACGCGGGGACGAGGATCGGCGGGTCAACCGGATTCGCGAAAATCTAAGACGTCTGATGTGCAATGAGCTAGATCAACAGGTCCGCCAGGTGGCGCAGCGGTCGACCCAGGGAGTGGTTGATCCGCTGCCCGCAGGTGTAGGCCACTACCTTGGCGGCCAAGCGCGTCAGCAGCCCGCCCAACGTCTTGGCCCGGTGGCGCTCCAGGCCGAAAAAATCCTTGAGCTGTCCACACTAGAAACCTCGCCACAATATCTGCGACCCATAGCAAGACCGGCGTTGTCGGAACCCAAAGGGCGAAAAAGGCTACTTAAACGATCTTCCGGTCGCGTTCGCAGACCAGGTGACAAAGTCGGGCGACGGAGCGGTAGGGCTCGATGGCCCCGGCGCGCAGCTCGAGGTCCACGAGCCGCTCCACCTCCTCTTCCTCCTCCGGCTCCGCTGCGAGGAACTCGGCGAACAACCTCACCCCTCGCACCCCGCGGACCTCGAAACCCGCCCGCGAGAGCGCCGGCTCCAGCTCCTCGCGGGTGCGGGCGCGGTTGGCGATCCCGAGGTTGCCGGCCTCGCGCGGGTCTTCGAGCGAGCGCGCGGCCTCCGCCAAGCTCCCCCGAATTACGTGGCGGAACGGCAGGGCGTGGCGGTTCTTGAAGACGAGGGAGAGCACCCCGCCTCGCTTCAGCGCCTGGGCCACGCCGCCCAGCACGGCGTCGAGGTCCTCCGCGTAACAAACGACGGCGTGCAGCAGAACGGCGTCGAAAGCCTCGGGGCCAAAGATGCTGGGCGCTTCCTTCGCCTTCCCCTTGACCACCCGGGCGTCGCGGTGCCCGGACAACGCCCTTTCGGCGCGTGCGAGCATCTCCTCGCTCGGATCGAGCAACGTGACGGCGTACCCATCGGTCGAGAGGGCCGCGGAGAACCTGCCCGGCCCGCCCCCCGCGTCCAGAATCGCCGCTGGCGGGGGCGGTAGCGCTTCCTTGAGCTGCTCGCGCAGGACACGGAAGCGTACCCGGCCGCGCACGTCTTCGTAGTGGCGGTCGAACCACTCCGCTTTCCCGTCGAACGGGTTCGGGCTCATGTTCCCCGCCCCCGAAGGGGTTCCCACGCCTACAGGGGCTTCCGGAAGACGTACTCCTCGGCGGCGTGCCGGTGCGGGATGCCGTCGGAGTCGTCGTCGAACACGAAGGCGCGCGAGTGCAGGACCTCCCATCCGGTGTAGTACCCGGGGAGTTCCCCGGGGGCGTAGAGGTGCTCGTCCTCCATGAGGTCGGGGGCGGGCGAAAGGTCCGGGTGGTCGACGAAGGCGAAGAGGGCGTGCAGGCCACCGGGAGCGGTCTGCTCCTTGAGGTGCCCGAACCGCTCGGGGCGGTTCTCCGGCGACAGGTACTGGATCGTGCCGATGGAGTAGACGAGGTCGAACGGCCCTTCGAGTTCCAGGGAGTTGACGTCGCCCTGTTCTACCCCCAGGTTCACTCCCTCTTCTCCGGCCAGATGGAGCGCCTTCTCGAGGCCGTTGGGCGAAACGTCCACCGCGAGGGTTTCCAGCCCGTTCTTGGCGAAGAACACCGCGTCGCGGCCCTCGCCCGCCCCTACGTCCACCGCCCGCAACTTGGCGTTTTTCGGGCTCTGCGGCAAGAACTCCAGTGCTCGCCGCGCGAACCCGTTGGGCTCCCGTCCCCAGTAGTACTCGTCTCCGGCGTACATCCTCTGGCGCTGCTCGTAACTCATCGCGGTCGGTCCTCCCGTGGGTGATCGCCGTCGGGAACAGCGTGCATGGGAGCATGCTAACAGAGGCTAGCATCGAATTGGGGGCCGGTCGGCCGGGCCCTAGATGAGTGTTGCATGGATTGACGGTACAACGAAGGCCATCCGACTCCCCGACGAAAGGAACCTCGGATGGCCCGAATGCAGCATACTCCCACCCTCGCGTCCCTGGAAGAGGCGATCACGGTCTTGGGAGGAACGCATGAAATGGGGAATTTTGTACGGCAAGGGCCGAAATTCGCCTTAGGTAAGCGGTTTTTGAACCGATCCGAAGGGTCGGAGGCCCACCCGTCCGACGACCGTTTGGATCGGCCATCCGACTCGTACGAGAATCTTCCAGCCTGTTGAAGAAGCCTCTTCTGCCCGGCGGATTGCTGGAGTGGCCCCCGGAACACAGGTAGCATTGCTCTCCCGATGCTTTTCTGGAGGAGGCGGCAACCGACATGATGGGCTCCAAAGAGCGCGAATTCCGGCCACTCCCCGACGACGTTTCCCTTGAAGAGCTCGTGCCCAAGGACAATTTCTACCGCCGCCTCGAGTAGCGCCTCGACCTCTCGTTCGTCAGGGAGATGGTGAAGGATCGTTACGCTGGCGTGGGTCGCCCGAGCGTAGATCCCGTAGTGTTTTTCAAGCTGCAGCTCGTGCTCCTCTTCGAGAACTTGAGGAGCGAGCGGCAGCTCATGGGGGTCGTGGCAGATCGCCTGTCGTTGCGCTGGTTCGTCGGCTACGACCTGCACGAATCCTTGCCCGACCACTCCTCGCTGACCAGGATCAGGGAGCGCTACGGCCTCGAAGTCTTCAGGAGCTTCTTCGAGCGGATCGTGGAGGAGTGCTTCGAGGCGGGGCTCGTATGGGGCAAAGAGCTGTACTTCGACGCCACCAAGGTGGAGGCCAACGCCTCGCTCGAATCGATCGCGCCCAGGTTCTTCGTCGAGGCGCACCTGACGGAGCTCTTCAAGGCGGAGACCGCGGCGGCGGAGCCGGGGGACGTGTCGGTCCGGTCCCTGCCGGTGTCCGTGGCCGCCTCCACGCCGGACGAACTCGCCGCCGCGAACGCCGAGCGCCACAACTGGATAGACGAAGAGGGCCGTCAGAACCGGGAGGTGAAGGACCGCGACTACCGGCGCATCAGCGACCTGAAGGCGAGCCGAACCGACCCCGACGCTTCCCTCATGAACCGCAGCAAGGGGGGATCCCACCTCGGCTACCACCCCACTACGTCGTCGACGGCGGCAGGGCCCGCATCATCCTGCAGGCACTCGTCACCCCCTCCGAGGTCATGGAGAACCAGCCGATGCTCGACCTCCTCTGGCGGAGCACCTTCCGCTGGAAGATCCGCCCCAGGCAGGTGACCGGAGACACGACCTACGGCACCCTGCGCAACATCACCGCGATCGAGCAGGCCAACATCCGTGCCTACGTGCCGCTCTCGGACTACGACGGCCGGAGGCCCTTCTTCGGCAAGCTGGACTTCGACTACGATCCCGAGCGTGACGCGTACGTGTGCCCCCAGGGCCAGCTTCTGCGCTTCGCCAACCACCTGCATACCTACCGGGCGGCCAGATACCAGGCCGATGCCGCCGCCTGCAACGCCTGCCCCGTGAAGAGCCGGTGCACGACGAGCCCCAACGGACGAACGCTGCGACGCAGTCTCGACGAGGCATACTTCGAGCGGGTACGTGCCTACCACGATACCGAACCCTACAAGAAGGCCCTCCGCAAGCGGAAGGTATGGGTGGAGCCCCTCTTCGCCGAGGCCAAGGAGTGGCACGGCATGGATAGGTTCAGGTTGCGGAGGCTCTGGAAGGTGAACATAGAAGCCCTCTTGATCGCCGCCGGGCAGAACATAAAGCGGCTGCTCGCCTTCGGGAGCCGCAGGCCCAGGCGCATGGCGCAAGCGGCAGCGCTGCGGCCTCCGGGGCTGCCCCCGATCCAACCCGGTCGTCGCGGCCTCGGGCACCGCCGCTGCAAGTACGCGCCTCGTCCAGAGCTTTTCTCAACAGGCTGCTTCATTCCGTTACGAGTTCGAGCCCGAAAGCCCGAAAACTAGCTCGAAACGGGGCAAATGGAGAGCGAAAACTCGTCACGGAAAGTCGGGGAGTCCCAGACGGGATGAACTCGAATCGCCCTTACCGAATCGCCCTTACCGGACAAAATTGCCGGGATCATGCGATGACCCCAGCTTCTGCGTTGAAATTCACGCTTTTGCACCAAAAGTCCTCTTGAGGTGAAGCAGCCCAACCGTGTGTGGCCAGCCTACGGGGTAGCAAAAGCGCGCCTGGCCGCGGAGCTTTAGCGGTGCCTCAGGCCTTGCTCGTCTTGATGAACTCCTCGGTTTCGTCGACCACGTGGAGCAGATCTTCGAGCCGGATCTCCTTGAGCTCCCAGCCTCGCCCGTTCAGGGTGATCCTCGCCGCCGGTTGCTGGTACAGGCTGGTTGAGGAGCGGCGCGAGGGAGGCCCGGTGCGCCGAAAGGTGCTGTTGGAGTTGGGGGACCTCCCCACGGTGGACGAGGCCCTGGGGGCGTGGGCGCGCCTGGCCGCGTACCACCGCCGACGGGCTACCGACTTCCGCGAGGGCGCCGGGTTCATCGGGGTCGGGCGCGCCGAGAGCGTGTCCCGCTCCGGGCGTCTCTAGTACTCGGTCCTCGGCCGCCGCGACCCCGAGGTGTCCGAGGAGGTGCGGCAGGCGGGCACCCGCGAACGGCTGTTCCCCTTCTCGTGATGCGTAGGGCATAAGGGTTACCGGAGAGGGCTCCTAAGCCATCGAGCAAGCTTGGGCTAGCAGCGAGCGGTCAACCTCCTTCGCCGAGCGGTAGCCGGAAAGTGCGAGCTCGAGGTCCACGTCGGCTGTAAGGTTCCGTATTACTTGCTCCACCCCGGCCTCGCCGCCGACCGCGAGCCCGTAGGCGTACGGACGACCGACGAGCACCGCCGACGCTCCCAGGGCCAACGCCTTCAGAACGTCCGCTCCGCGCCGGATCCCGCTGTCCAGGAGCACGGGCACCTTACCATCCACGACCTCGCAGATCTCGGGCAAGACGTCGAGGGCCGCGACCGCGCCGTCCACCTGACGCCCGCCGTGGTTAGAGACGATCACGCCTTGGATGTCGTGGTCCATCGCCGCCCTGACGTCCTCGGGGTGGGTCATGCCCTTGAGCAGGATGGGCAGGTTCGTCCGCTCGCGGATGAACGCGATGTCGTCCCAAGAGAGCGACGGGTTCACGTAGACGTCGAGGAAGATCTTCACGGCCGCTTGGGGATCCTTCTCGAGGTCCCGCGCGAAGCCCTCGCGGAACGCGGGGTCGGAGAGGTAGTTGGCGATGCCCTTGCCCTGCAGAAACGGCAGGTAGGCGTTCTTGAGATCGCGCTCCCTGAACCCGAGCATCGTGGTGTCCAGGGTGACGACTATCGCCTCGTACCCCGACTCCTCGGCTCGATGCAGCATGCTCGACATTATCTCGTTGCTCTTCCCCGGATAGAGCTGGAACCAGCGCGGCGCGTCCCCCATCGCTTCAGCTACCTGCTCAATGG
>JADDPV010000124.1 GCA_016781705.1 Rubrobacter sp. | reverse complement strand
GAGGGAGCGGAGGGGAGGTGATCACGCTCTAAAAGAGGTTGGTCGGTCTGGAGTCTCTGCCACCGCGGTGCTCGTGGTCTGTCAGCGCACTCTGAGCAACGAATATGAAAGGAGGAACACGTTTTGGCTGCCGAGGAAGGAGCCGGAGGAGGGCAAGCAGCTGCGTTTGCAGGGGGATCACAGTGGTTCCAGTGGTACCACGTGGAGCCGGGTGACACCCTCTCGGGTATCGAGCTCCCTTACCGCGGTTTCTCGTATCATGTGGAGGGAGGGGACACGCTTTCGCAACTCGCCCAGTGACTTTACGGCAACCAAAACAGATGGAGGCAAATTCACGACGCCAACCCCTGGATCCAAGACCCCGACCGGATCCAACGTAGTTGGTGGATCTGGATCCCGTAGGTTTAGATCCCGCCCGGTCGCTAGGCGCACCCCTCGATAAGGCGCGCCGTCCGGGCGCGCTCTGAGGGGGCGCGACGACGTGGAGGTGTAGCGGTCGAAGGATAAAGGTTGACGGGCCGGGGTCCTTCGGTGGCGCTCCGGCCCTTTGTTGTACGCACACGGTTTCGCAACCCCGGTTTCTGGCGCGGCGTAGGGGTACTTTTGCCGTCACGGCCCCATACCTTCTCGAGCAGATCGTAAGCTTTACGATTCGTCCCCGCCGTACACCCTGCGCCCTCGGCTAAAAGCTCTCTTCGCCTTGTAGGGTGTACCGAAAACGGCCCAGCGTGTTGAAAAACGCGGCCCAGGCACGTTCATAGGTGCATAGACTGGCCCTAGAGGCCCCAAATCGTGGCCTCCTCTGTGTCAAGCGGCGCCGACGATCCTCGCATCGAGGTCCGCTGAGAGCCTCTTGAAGACCACATCCGAGAGGCGCCGCTTCAGACATCTGAGCGCTTCCCTCTTGGACTTGCCTTCCGCCAGCTTACGCCGGTAGTAGTCGCCTCCTTCTCCGCCGTAGCGGACTTGGCAGACGGCGATGATGTGCAGGGCGGCGTTCAACTGGCGGTCCCCGGACCTGGACAGTCGGTGCCTCACGAGGTCCCCGCTGGAGGCCTCGATTGGAGCCGTACCGGTGTAGGAGGCGAAGTGCGCCTTGCTCGGGAAGCGGGCCGCGTTTCCCACCCGATCCATTATCTTCGCCGCCAGGAGCGGCCCAACGCCGAAGATGTCGGTGAGGCTAGTACCGCTCTCCTCGACCGCCTCACGGATGCGGTGGTTCAGTTCGTCAACCGACCGATTGAGGCGTCGCACGTCGCGCACCAGTTCCGTCGCCAGCCCCCGCCGAGTCTTGTCGGGCAAGGACCGAGGCCTCACCCGGCACAGCGCTCGGGCCGCCTCGTCGGCGGAGAGCTTGGCAGAGACGCCTCCCGGGAGTAGTTCCCTCAGCAACACGTGGAGGCGGTTCAGGGCGCGGGTCCGCTCCTGTACGAGGTCCTCCCGCCTCTCCGAGAGCATCCTCAGCGTGGCGGCGTGCTCCTCTTCGTCCACCTCCCGTAGCCGCTCGCCGTGCCGAGCGGCAAGGGCGACGTAGAGGGCGTCAAGCCGGTCGTTCTTGCGCTCGTGGCCTGCGGAGAGCACCCTGACCCGGGCGGAGAGCTTGGCGGGGACGTCCACCACCTTCTCGCCGCGGGCGACGAGGTGCCGTGCCAGAAGGTGGCCCATGCCGTTCGCGCCCTCCACCGCCCATCGGCGTTCGGGGAAGCGTTTGGCCCAGCACACCAATGACCTCAAGCCGGACCTGCCGGCATCGAAGCTCGCCTGCTCGAGCAGGTCTCCCCGTTCGCCGACCGCCGCTACAGAGTGGACCGCCTTGTGGGGATCGACACCGATCAGCACCTCCATACCCTTTACCTCCTCGTTCGCCCGCAGGACAACGCACACGCGCGGAGGGCATCCCGACTCCGGGCGGCGCATACCTCTGTTGAGCCACCCCGCGCGCAGACGCCGGCGTGGACCGCGGGCCACTAGAGAGCCAGCCCCCGCCGGGGGCGGCAGGGTGTTTTCGAGCGATCCCGCCCGGCGCCCTAGAAGCTTAGCGGCTGTAGACCGCCCGGCTTCCAGGAGCAATTAAACAAGTCGAGGTGTTTTCGGAAGTTCGCCGCGTGCCTGCCACGAGTTCGCCGCGACGCATCCGCCGCGTGTGGGCTGGTGGCGCAGCGACCGGCATGGGGTGGTCCGGCTGCGCCGGTCGGGCTATTCTGGCGGTCGGCCGAGGAGGCGGCGCCACCAGGGTTGGGCGGCGAGGCGTCGGGCGCGTTCGCGCTCTCGGTCGAGCTGTTTTTGCAGGTTATCGGCGCGTTCGCGCTCGCGGGCGAGGTCTTCGCGGAGGGAGCTTTCGGTCCGCTCGGTGAGCTGCAGGCGGGCTTTGAGGTCGGCGGCCTCGGCGGCGCGCGCTTCGAGGCGTAGCATGGCCTCTCGCATGAGCTCGTCGCGCCGGGGGGACGCGGCGTGTCCGCCGTGGACCTCCTCCGCGAGGGGATCTGCCGCGAGATCGCCGCGGGTTTCGGGGCCTTCCGCCGCGAGTTCGGCCGCGAGGGCTTCGGAGAGGCGGCGGGCTGCGGCGGGGCTATCGTGGCCGGAGGAGGCGCGGCGCTGGGCGAGGAGCTCCTGGAGGCTGTCGATGGAGACGTAGGAGGTGCGTTTGACGCCCTCGCTCTCCGAGCGGCCGACGAGCTTGCCGTTCTTGATGTAGTCGCGGACGGTCCGGGGGGCGACGTTGAGGGCGGCGGCAACCCTGGTGGTCACCCAGCCTTCGTCGGCGGTGGGGTCTTCTTGTTGGTGGGGCGGCTGGGCGATGGGTTCCTCTTCTGGGTTGGGGGTGAGGTCGTCGGTCACAGCCGGCCGCCGATCAGGGTCTCGACGGCGGGGCGGTCGAGGGGGAGGCACCGGAGGTTGCGGAGCTGGTCGGGGAGGCGGCCCGCGGCGTGGATGACGCCGGCGGGGACGTCGAGCTCGAAGGTGAGCAGGTCGAAGGTTTCGGGGATCCCGGCGAGCCGCTCGGCGTGGCCGCGGGCGTGGTGCTGGATAAAGACGGTGTGGGAGAAGGGGAGGGAGTGCCGGCGGACGACGGCGGCGACGATGGTCTCGGCGGCGTTGGTGACGGAGGGTCCGGGGTCGGTGCCCTGCGGCGGTTCGGTGAGGATCACGACGGGGTCGCGTTCTCCGGGGCCGTCGGCCTCGAAGAGGCGGACCCGGCAGAAGCCCTCGCGCCCGTTGAGCTGGGAGGTGTAGGTTAGTCGGTGGTCGTGGATGAGGTTCACGAACGGCTCCTTTCTTTGCGGAGGGTCACGGTGGCCAGTGGGTTGCGCCGGCGGACATCGAGGACGACGAGGTCGGGGTCGGCGGAGTGATGGAAGGGGAGCGGGACCTGGGCGGAGCCGAAGAGATCGAGCAGCTCGTCGCGGGCGGGTCCGGAGAGGTAGCGGGCGAGGTAGCATTTTGCTGCGGGGTCGCGGATGACCTCGATGGATCCCGAGTCGAGGGTTTCTCGGTAGGTCCTCCTCACCGGTTCCTCCTTGGTCTGAGGGCCAGGCTCGGGACCTCCTGGTCGGTGTCGTCCGGGGGGAGCGTCGGCTGAGAGGGAGGTGCGCTCCGGAGGAGCTCGTAGTAGCCGGTCGGGTAGGAGCGCCTGGGGTTGCCGGCGCATCCGATGCCGAAGAGGACGCGGCGGTAGGCGTGGAGGTCCTCGCCCGGGCGGGGATCTTCGTCGTGGAGCAGGTCGAGGAGCTCGGGGCCTTTGTCGCCACCGGAGACGACGCGGATCTCTTCGGGCGGCGGCCAGGGGAAGGCTTCGGTATCGAAGGTGGCTCCGGCGAGGCCGGGAGGGCCGTCGGCGAGGGCGATGATCATCGGGCCTCCTTGGCGACGTGGGCTACGGTGCCGACGGAGACGCCGCACATCTCGGCGACGCGGCGGGGCTCGCGGCGGAGCGCGCGGCGAGGGCCTCGGCTTCGGGCTCGACGGCGAGGATCCGCCCCTTCGCGGGCCTCGGCTTCGGCCCCGGCTCAGCCACGGCCGTCGTCCCCGGCTTCGCCGGCGGAGGGGTTTGAGGCCCTGAGCAGGCGGACGGTGAGCTGCAGGCGGTCCACCTCCGCGCGGGCGTCGGAGTGGTCCAGCTCGGCGTCCTCCTTGGCGGCCATGAGCTTCTTGTACTCGTCGGTGTCCAGGAGGGAGTCGAGGTAGAGGGCGGCGGTCCGTTCGTTCTTGGCCGCCTCGAGGGCGCGCCTGTGCTGGACCCGGATCCTGGTCTCGGCGGCGGCCCTGGCGCTCTCGGCGCGGGCGAGCTTGCGGCGGGTGGAGGCGAGCTGCTTGTACGCGGCGGAGATCTCCTCCATGAGCTTCTCGGTGCGCTCGTCGGGGATGCTGCGCGCCTCCCGGCTTGGCTGGGCGTGTGAGGCCACGCCGGCGCTGCGACCGGCGTGGTTGCGGGCGGCTTGCTCCCTTGCTTCCTTCTCGCGCTGGTCGAGGACGCCGAGCATCCCCTGGAGCTGCTCGCGGAAAACCTGGAGCTCCTGAATTTGGGGGGAATCGGTCATGCGTTCCTCCTTGCTGCTGGTATGGCCGCCTCCTCGGCCCGGGCGTCTCTGGCTGATACGTAGCGGTCGAGGCGCTCTCGCAGGTAGGAGCTGGCGTCCCGGACGCGACGGGCGGCGATCCTGCGTGACGCGGCGCTCCACCAGACGGGGGCGTTGGTGGTCGCCCGCCGGTACTCCTCTTCGCGCTCTCGCAGGCTGAGCATGGCCTCGGCGGCTTCGATGGCGGCCCCGGCCCTGTGCGAGGCCGCCATCGGGGGGCTTTGCCCGACGTCAGCCATCGTCGCGGTGCCTCGCGCGGCCGTTTCTAACGGCCTTCCCGAAAGGCGGGAGGGCCAGGTCCTTGGGCCGGACTTTTAGGGCGCGGGCCAGCTTTCGCACCGTGGCGGGCCGGGCGCCGGTGCGCCCGGCCTCGAGGCGCCAGACGGTGTTGTGCGAGACGCCGGCGAGGTCTGCGAGCTCGCAGACGGTCAGGGGGTACTCCTCGCGGATCCGCTTGAGGTTGTTTATGGTGGGGGCCTCCTTCGCGGTAGTCGGGGATTTCAAACGCCGCCATCCCTTCGAACTCGGCGTCGAACATGGAGAGCCGGCCAGCGTCCTCCAGGAGCGCGGCGAGCGCGTCCTCCGCCCGCTCGCGGGAAGTCCAACCGCAGATCCGCACCCGCAGGCTCCCAAGCGTGCTCTCGAAGAGAGCCCACCGCCCCGCCCTCCTCGTCGCCCGCTCCGCCATCTTGTCTCCCTTCACCCGGATGATATGAGGCAAGTGTAGGGACACTATGTGTACGGGCAAGGGTCAGTTTAGTGCACTTGGGGATCGGGGTCCGTCCGGGTGGTCTAGGGGAGGTTGCGGGCGCGTTTGTGGGCGAGGACCTCCTCGGGCGTGGCCTTGTCGCACTTGCCGAGGTAGAGCTTCTTGCGCTTGCCGTCCTCGTGGTGGTGGAAGTACCAGTAGGGCCCGCGCTCCTTCGTGGAGCCGTCCTTCCTGACGTAGCGCCGGAGCTCCAGCTGGAGGTGGCCGTCGAGGTGCGGGCGGTACTCCAGGACCTCGGTACGCTGGGGGCCGTAGCCGTCGTCGCCGGGCCCGCGCTCCTCGGGGCCCTCGTCTTCTCCGCCCCCGGCGCCCCTGCTCCGGAGCTCGAGTTCGCGCCTCGCCGCGGCCTCCAAACGCGATAGCTCCGCCCCGGTCAGCCCCGGTAGCCGTTCGAGAAGTTCGTCTATCACCCGCCCTTCCTTTCGCTTTGTGTACGCGGACACAATGATAAAGGGTGTGGGGTCGGCGCGCAACGACCGGCCCCGCCTGGAGGTTTTCGGGCGTGGTTTACGGCAGGAGGAGTTCGTCGGGGAACTCGGGGGCGGGCTCGTAGGCGCCGGGGAGGGGGTGGATGGGGTCGAGGCCGTTCGCCTCGCGGTGGGGGTTGGCGGCGGTGACGCAGGGGAGGCAGACCGGCTCGCGGACGCCCTGGACGCGGACGCTCGGGACGAGCTCCGGGTTGAAGGTGAAGAGCCGGCCGCAGGCGTAGCAGTGGCCGGTGGCGAAGTAGTAGCCCATGCGGGGCCTCCTCTCAATCTTCGCTGGGTTGCATTATGGTGACGACGGGCTCCCCGTGGTCGCCGGGGCCTACGTGGAGCTTGGCCTCGTAGATGCGGCGGGTACGGTGTCCGGCGCGGAGGTGATCCATGTGGAGGCGGTAGATGATCGTGTGGGCGTCGAGGCTTCGGCCGGCGGCGATGCGGCCCAGTCGGGTAAGGGGGAGGGCGTTGCCAGCCTCCCCCTCCCCTAAGAACCG
>JADDPV010000235.1 GCA_016781705.1 Rubrobacter sp. | reverse complement strand
AACTACCATTAACAAAAAGCTTCGGTGGGCTTCGGTGTCATTGGGACCGCGGTCTGGTACACTCATTTGCCGCATGCGAGGCGAACCGGCCCCTCCCGTACCGCGAGCCTCCTTTTGTTGATGGGTTGATGGAAGACGAAACGCGGAGGAAAGAGGCTTATGCCGAAGATGAAGACCCACAAGGGCGCCGCCGGGCGCTTCGAGGTCACGAAGAAGGGGAAGCTCAAGCGCCGCCGCCAGGGGCATAACCACATCCTGGAGAAGAAGACGAGCAAGCGCAAGCGGCGCCTGAACACCGAGACGACGGTGAACGCGGCGGACGAGAAGCGCATCAGGCGTCTGTTGGGGGTGAAGTAGATGGCCCGCACGGCGCGGAGCCTCCACGCCCGCAAGAAGCGCCGGAAGGTCCTGGAGCAGGCGAAGGGCTACCGGGGGACGAAGAAGAGCTCTTACAGGCGGGCCAAGGAGCAGGTCTGGAAGGGGGGCGTCTACGCCTACGCCGGGCGCAAGCAACGCAAGCGGGATTTTAGGTCGCTCTGGATCCAGCGCATCAACGCCGGCGCCCGCGAGCACGGGTTGTCGTACTCGCAGTTCATCCACGGCCTCCGGCTCGCCGAGATAGACCTGGACCGCAAGATCCTAGCGGACCTGGCCGCCACCGAGCCCGCCGCCTTCGCCGCCGTGGCCGAGAAGGCGAAGGGCGCCCTGGGAGCGAGCTAAGGACCAAAAGGGGCCGTTCAGGTGCTCTCCCGGCTTTCGGCCCCCCAGATCATAGTCCTGGCGTTCGCCGGGGCTATCGCCGTCGGCGCCGTCCTCTTGAAGCTACCGGCGTCGAGCCATGGGTTGTCCTGGCTCGACGCTTTTTTCGTGTCCGTGAGCGCCGTGTGCGTCACCGGCCTCTCCCCGGTGGACATCTCCCAGACCCTCACGACCTTCGGCCAAGTCGTCCTCGCGGGACTCGTGCAGGTGGGGGGACTGGGGATAATGACCGCGGCGACGGTGGGGGCTCTGCTCGCCAGGAGCCGGCTGGGCTTCAGGTACCTGCTGACCATTCGGGAGGAGCTCGGGAGCCCGGACGCCCCCCGCAACGTCCTGCGCCTCATAGGGCACGTGGCCCTCGTAACGGTGCTGGTCGAGCTGGCGGGGGCCATCGTTGTTGCGGCCCGCTTCGCCTTCGATGGCGTGGGAGGCATGTCGGCCGTCGGCTATGGTGTGTTCCACGCGGTCACCGCGTTCTGCAACGCGGGCTTCACGAATTTCCGGGAGGGGCTCTACCCCTACGCCGGAGACTGGGTGATCACCCTGACCTTCGCGGTCCTGATCACCGCCGGAGGATTGGGCTTCCCCGTTCTCGTCAACCTGTACCACTATCCGAAGAGCCGGTACCTTACCCTCCACTCGAAGCTAGTTTTGATACCCTCGGCAATCTTGTTGATCGTGGGGGTGGCGACCTTCGCGGCGTTGGAGTGGAACAACCCCGCGTCGCTCGGCGGCGAGACGCTCAACACCAAACTTTCTCAGTCCGTGTTCCAGGGGGTGACCCCGAGGACGGCGGGGTTCCAGACGGTAGACTATGCCGCGCTGCGCGAGCCTACGCTCGCGGTACAGGCCGCGCTGATGTTCACCGGGACCGCTCCGGTTTCGACCGGCGGGGGAATGAAGGTCACGACCTTGGCGTTGACGTTCTTGATCCTTTTGTCCCAGGTTCGCGGCGAGGAAGAGGCCTCGGCGTTCGGTCGCCGGATACCCCGAAAACTCATCTCCGAAGCCCTCGTGCTGCTCTTTTTGGCGACCATGCTGGTCGCCGGCGCGTCCATAATGCTCATGATCTCCGACGGTCTGCCGCTGTTGCCGGCCCTCTTCGAGGTTACTTCGGCGTTTGGTACCGTCGGGCTCTCGCTCAACGTCACCCCGGAACTCAGCGAGTTCGGTAAACTGCTGATCTCAGCGGTGATGTTCTTGGGCCGGGTCGGAACGGTGACCATTCTGATAGCCCTCGCCGAGCGGACAAGTCCCCGGCGCTACACCTATCCGGAGGAGGACATAGCGATAGGATGAGCAAGCAGTTCGCGGTGATCGGGATGGGGCGCGTCGGGCGGTCGCTGGCGGAGACGCTCTCGGCTTTGGGCCACGAGGTGCTGGGTATCGATGAGAACGAGGACCTCATACAGGACGTGTCGTCTCACCTGCGCCGGGTCAACCTTGTCGCCGCTGATGTGACCGAGGAAGGCGTCCTTCGCGACCTCGGCCTGGAGAACTTCGACGGGGTGGCGATAGTCATAGGGGAGAACGTGCAGGCCAGCGTCCTCGCCACGCTCACGCTCAAGGACCTGGGCGTGCCGCTGGTGGTGGCCCGGGCGACGACGGGTTTGCACGCGCGGGTGCTGGAGCGGGTGGGGGCCGACCGGATCGTCCAACCCGAGCGCCAGGCCGGGGAGTTGATCGCACGCTCGATGGCCTCCCCGGGGGTGAAGGAGTACCTGGACCTCGGCGAGGAGGAGGCGATAGTGGAGCTCGAGGTCCCGAAGAAGTGGGTCGGCAAGACGCTGGCCGAGCTGCACCTGCCCCGCCGCACGGGCCTCACCGCCCTCGTCCTCCGCCCTCGCGGCAAAAGAGGGACCATCCCTAGTGGCGACACTATGCTCCAAGAGGGTGACGTGCTGGTGCTCGGCGGCAGCAAACAGGACATAGACAGGTCCGAACTCTTCCGCTATTGACCCCGCTCCAGCGCCTGGCGAAGCTCAAGCACAAGAAACACCGGGAAGCCGAACGGATGTTCCTCGCCGAGGGACCGAACCTGGTGAAAGAATCCAAAAGGCCGCCCGTACGCCTCCTAACCGACCCCACTGCCGTAAGAAAGCTCTCCACCCTCACCACCCCGACCGGCCCCGTCGCCGTCTTCCCGTTCCTCGACGTGTCGCCCGAGGAGTTGCTGAGGGCCAAAGACCTCGTCGTGTTGCTCCACGGCGTCCAGGACCCCGGGAACGTGGGGACGGTGATCCGGGCGGCCCACGCCTTCGGCGCCGGCGTCGCCCTCGCCAGGGGCACCGCCGACCTCTACAACCCCAAGACCGTCCGGGCGACGATGGGCTCCATCTTCCACGCCCCGATCTCCCGCGAGCTCGACACGCTCCAGTTTCTGGAACTGGGTGAAGCCTCGGGCTTCACCCCGGTGGCCGCGATGCCGAAGGGAGGGGTGCCGCCGGGTTCGCTGCCCCGAGGCAAACTCATCCTCACGGTGGGCTCCGAAGGCTCGGGGCTGCCCGAGGAGGTCGTTTCGGCGTGCTCCAAGCGCGTCACGATACCGGCGCTAGCGGCCTCGCTGAACGCGGCCGTCGCCGCCTCGATCCTGCTCTACGAGGCGCAAAGACGTGTGCTACCATAGCCGCTCGATGACGGCGGCGGGGCGCATAGAAGAGCTGCGAGCGGAGGCCCTATCCGCCGTCGCCTCGGCGGACACGACCGGGGAGCTGGAGTCCGCGCGCGTCAAATACCTGGGCCGGTCGGCCGAGCTGACGGAGATCAAGAAAAGCATCCGGGACCTCGCACCCGAAGACCGCAAGACGGTCGGCGCCGCCTCCAACAGGGCGACGAAGGAGATCGAGGACGCTCTGGCGGGACGCCTGGACAGGCTCTCCGCCGCCGAACGTGAAGAGCGCCTGCGCTCCGAGGCCTTAGACGTCACACTCCCTGGCACGCCGTACCCGAGGGGCAGCCTGCACCCGTCTTTGCGCATTATTGACGAGGTCGTGGACTTCTTCGTGGGCTTGGGCTACCGCGTCGCCGAGGGGCCGGAGGTCGAGACCGACTACTACAACTTCACGGCGCTGAACATCCCGCCGGGGCATCCGGCGCGCACGATGCAGGATACGTTCTTCCTCGACGAGGGGCTCGTCTTGCGGACGCACACTTCGCCCGTCCAGATCAGGACGATGCTATCGCAAGAACCGCCAGTCTACGTCGTGTGTCCGGGACGGACGTATCGGCGCGACTCCGACCCGACGCACACGCCGATGTTCAACCAGATCGAGGGCCTCGCCGTGGACGAGGGCCTCTCCCTCTCGCACCTGAAGGGCACCCTCGCGGCGATGGCGCGGCAAGTCTTCGGCGAGGGCGTGAAGGTGCGCTTGAGACCGAGCTACTTCCAATTCACGGAGCCTAGCGTCGAGCTGGACGTTAGTTGCTTCAACTGCGGCGGCGCGGACCCCAACTGCAAGGTCTGCAGGGGCGCGGGCTGGCTGGAGATGCTCGGCGCCGGGATGGTGGACCCGGCGGTCCTCGAAGAGGTCGGCTACGACTCCGAGAGGTACACCGGCTTCGCTTTCGGCATGGGTCCCGACCGCATGGCGATGGCGAGATACGGCATTCCGGATCTGCGGCTCTTCTTCGAGGGCGACCTCCGCTTTCTCCGGCAGTTCTAGTCTCTAGAAGGGGGACAACTCTTGCGCGTCCCGTTAAGCTGGCTCCGCGAATACATAGACTTCGACCTCTCCGCCGACGAGTTGGCGGGCCTCTTCTCGCTGCGCAGCCAGGAGGTAGACGGCATCCAACGCCTCGGCGTCCTCGACGGCGAGGTCGTCGTGGGCGAAGTCGTCGAGTTCGGGCCGCACCCCAACGCCGACAGGTTGTCGGTGGCGAAGGTGGACCTCGGGGGGCGTGAGGTCCAGATCGTGGCGGGCGCCCCGAACCCCTACCCGGGCGCTCGCGTCCCGGTCGTCTTGCCGGGCAGCACGATGGCGGACGGCAAGAAGCTCAAGAAAGCGAAGCTCAGGGGACTGGAGTCCTATGGGATGATGATGAGCGAGAGGGAGCTGGGCATCTCGGGCGAGCATGGCGGGATCCTGCTCCTCGACGGCGGTTACGAGGTCGGCCGGCCGCTCGCCGACTACTTCCCCGTCGGAGAGACCGTGCTGGAGCTGGACGTGAACCCCAACCGGCCGGACCTCTGGGGTGTGATCGGGGTCGCCCGCGAGCTCGCGGCCATCCTGAAGACGGAGTTCCGCACTCCCGAGCCACGCCTCGTGACCGGCGGGAGCCCGACGGAGGACTACACATTGCGCGTCGAGGCCCCCGACCTCTGTCCCCGCTACGACCTGCGGCGCGTCTCCGGCGTCACGCCCGGAGGGAGGGTGCCGCTGTGGATGCGGCGGCGCATCCACGCCGCCGGGATGCGTCCGGTCAACGCCGTCGTGGACGCCACGAACTACGTGATGCTGGAGACCGGGCAGCCCATCCACGCCTTCGACGCGGCGAAGGTCCGGGGCGGCATCGTCGTCCGCCGGGGGCGTGGCGGCGAGAAGATGACCATGCTCGACGGGCACACGCGCACGCTCGATAAGGAGATGCTCGTCATTGCCGATGAGGAGCGCGGCCTCGTCGTGGCCGGCGTAATGGGCGCGGAGGACGCCGAGGTCTCCGATGAGACGACCGACGTCCTGATCGAGGTGGCGACCTTCGCCGGGCGCAACATCATGGAGACCTCGCAGCGCCTGGGCCTGCGCACCGACGCCTCCGGACGCTTCGAGCGCGGCCTCGACCCCAACATGGTCTCCTATGCAATGGACCGTGTGGCCGCCCTGATCTGCGGAACCTCCGGCGGTCGCGTCGCCCCGGACACCCTGAGCCACTACCCGGAGCCCGTCGGGTCGTGGGAGGTGCCGATGCGCCTCGAAAGGGCCGAGCTCCTGCTCGGGATGACGGTCGAGAAGGACGAGGCCGCCGAGAGGCTCGGGCTCCTCGGGTGCCAGGTGCGGGGCGAAGACGGGCGGCTCGTCGCGAACGTGCCGACCTTCCGCCGGGACCTCGAAAGAGAGGCCGACCTGATTGAAGAGGTCGGCCGCCTCGTCGGCCTGGAGAACGTCCCCGAAGTGCTCCCCGGCGTCCCGCTCCCAGGCGGCCTGACGCCTTCGCAGAAGAAGCTGCGCACGTTACGGCGCCTCCTCGCCGACCTCGGCCTGCACGAAGCCGTGACCTACCCGTTCGGCCCGGATCGCTGGAAGCGAAGCCTCGGCCCAGGGAATGGCGACGCGGCACCCCTCGAGTTGCGCAACCCCTTGAGCGCGGAGGCGAGCAACTTGCGCCCGTCGCTCCTGCCGGGCCTCCTCGACGCCGCCGCCCGCAACCGCCACTTCGGCGCGCGAGGCGGAGCGCTCTTCGAGGTTGGACACGTCTTCGAGACGAGGGAGCAGCCCGAGGGGATGCGCGAGTACGCCCTGCGCTACCGCCTGACCGGCGAGACCGGCCTGGACGCGGAGGTCCCCGCCGCCCTCCTGATGGGCGTGGAGGAGAAGACGAGGGTCGCGGGGCTCCTCGCCGGCACAGTCCGCCCTGCCGCCTGGAACGCCTCCGCGGGGACGGCCGGCTTCTTCGAGGCTAAGGGCGTCGTCGAGCGCCTCGTGCCGGATGCGCGGTTCGGGCCGGGCGACGAGCCCTTCCTGCACCCCGGACGTTCCGCCGCGGTGCTGGTCGGCGACGCAGAGGTAGGTTGGGTCGGGGAGTTGCACCCGGAGACCGCCGAAAAGTTCGACCTCGCGGGCTGGCCCGTCGCCGCCTTCGAGCTCGACCTCGGCGCCGTGGAGCCTGACCCCGAGCCGCGCTTCAGGCCGTTCGTGAACGTGCCGGCGGTGGCGATGGACCTCGCCGTCGTCGTCAATAGGGACGTGACGGTCGGCGCGATGCTCGACGAGATCGGGGCGCTTGGAAGCCCGATGCTGGCGGAGACGCGCGTCTTCGACGTCTACGAGGGCGAGCAGGTCCCGGAGGGCAAGAAGAGCGTAGCCCTCGGGTTCACCTTCCAGGCCGAGGAGACCCTCACCGACAGGGCGGTCAAGCAGGAGCTCGACTCCGTCTCAGACCGGCTGCGTGCGGCGTTTGGAGCCGAAGTCCGAGGAGGTTAGGAATCTATTCGTAGATGCCCCTTGCGTGGTTTGCCTGTAGAAAGAGGAGGCTAGAGGGGGGCGTCAAGCCTCGAATGAAGGGTAGAGACGCTTGAGCTTGATCCTGCCATCCTCGGTCGTGAAAGCGCCAGTCGATCGTGGCACCCCGCCCGTTGTTGCGCTCTTGCTCCCAGCCCTCCTCTTCCTCCCGCGCGAGCGTGGCCTGATCGGGCACAGGCGCCGATCCAGACATTGCTCGCACAGAACGCTAAGTTCGATCTTGGCCATGTTCAGCCCCCCATCCCGCTGCGTGGACCACGATCTCGTGCCTTATCCTGATCGCCACAGCCTGGTCCCATCCGACGTTACCGCTGGTTTGCGTACCTCCCACCTCACATGGCATGCAAGTGTTCCTTCGATCATTGATTGAGATCTACCACCGGTCTTCTCTCGGCCGCGTTGTGACCGCCACCAAGTCTTTCTCTGCCCGCGCCGCTGCGGATCCTCGACCAACAGGCTTCGATAAACCACCTGCAAAATAGTCTCTTTCGTGCCTTCGCCCACCCTCTGGTATATACTCCGGTAGGGATCGAAGGTTCGGTCTCCCTCGGGGAGTATGGGTTCGAGTCCTACCCCCTCCGGCGCTCGAAGAGGCTGCGCTGAAGGAGGTGTCGGGTCCCCGGGACCGGGAGATCATCGGCACGGAAGGAGCGGGACGTTTGTTTTTGGTGCGGCGCGAGCACTCTAGGGGCGGCTACCAGCTTCTGAATATGGATCAGGTCGTGAGGCTGGAGGTCCGGGAGGGGCGAAGTCTCCAGGAGACGACTGTGACGGCGGCCTTCGCCGGGGACGTCGGCGCGACCTTCACCGGCGAAGCGGCGTTGCGGTTGCTGGAACGCCTGCGCGAGCGCTCGGGCGAGCCCTTCGTCCTGTAGCCTCGGAGAGGCCGTGGCGAACGAGCGTGACAGGGGCGGAGACTTCGGAGCGGCCGGGGCGGGGGTTTGCGAGCTGTGCGGCCGGCCGGTGCGCGAGCTGACGCGCCACCACCTGATCCCCAAGTCACGGCACAAGAAGAAGCGCACCAGAAAGGCGTTCGACCGGCGGGAGATGGAGGGGCGCATCGCGCTGCTCTGCCGTCCATGCCACAGGAACGTGCACGCCGTCCTGGAGAACAAGGACCTGGAGCGCGAGTACAACACCGTGGAGACGCTGGCGGAGCACCCGGGCGTGAGAAGGTTTTCGGGTTGGGTGCGCAACAAGCCCCACGGCACCGTCGCGTAGCTGCCGCTCGTCGGGGTGGGTGCTTTGAAGGTGCCATTCAAAGGTTGCTCCACTGCGCCGACGAACTCCTGCCCAACGGCTACGGCCTATCGACTAGAAACCTCGGAGCCTGAAGCCGCCATCAGCGGCGCCGGGCGAGGTACACGCCGAGCAGGATGACGGCGCCGCCCAGGACCTTGTCGAGCCCGAGGCTCTCGCCGAGGAAGACCACGCCCGAGGCGACGCCGGCGAGGGTGATCAGGTACTGGTACACGAGCACCCTGTTGGCCCCGATGCGGCTTATGCCCCTCTGCCAGGCGGCGAAGGCGAAAGCGGTGGCCAGAGCGCCCGCGTAGACGAGCGCGGCCCACGCGCCCACCCCGACGTTCCCCCACTCCACCCCGGGGATCACCGGTGCGCACAGGAGCAGCACGGCCGGGGCCGCGAAGAGCGTCGGGTAGCCGGCGACCGCGAGCGGCGAGTGGCGCCCCAGGAGGGGCATCGAGAAGACCGTGTAAGCCCCGACGCATACGGCGGCCAGCAGGATCAGAAAATCTCCCAAGAGGCTCACCCCTTCCTCCCCGAGCCCCCCACGCACGACGATGGCTACCCCCGCGATGGAGAGCCCCACCCCGAGCACGCCGCCCCAGCCCGGCCGCTCCAACCCGAGCGCGGCGCCGAGGAGCATCCCCCACACCGGGGCCGTCGCGAAGACCAGGCCCGTGTTGGCGGCCGTCGTCAGGCTCAAACCGAAGGTAAAGAACGTCTGCGCGGCCCCGACGCCGAAGCAGCCCAAAAGCGCCATCGGCAAAATGTCTTTGCGCTCCAGCGCACTACCGGGTTCGAAAAGCCGGATCGCAGCCAGGAGCAGTATGCCGGCCAGGGTGAAGCGCAGCGCCACGAAAAGCAGCGGGGGCAGAAAGTCCGTCGCGTACTTTGTCGCCGCGTAGTTGCCGCCCCAGAACAGGGCGGCCAGGATCAGGGACACCTCCGTGAGCATCGCCGCCCTGCTGCCCTTACTATCGGTCACGAAGCCGGATTCTATGCTCCAATCATCCCCGACGCACGAACAAAGCGTATGCTTGGGGTCAAAGGACCAGAGAGAGGGGGCGGGATGAAGGTCGGTTTCGTGGGGCTCGGGATCATGGGCGGGCCGATGGCGAAGAACCTCATGCAGGCCGGGCACGAGCTCGTCCTGCACAACCGCACGAAAGGTAAAGCCGATGAGCTGACCGCCGAAGGAGGCGCCGAGGTCGCCGGAAGCCCCAGAGAGGCCGCCGAAGGGAGCGCCGTCGTCGTCACCATGCTCCCCGGCCCACCCGAGGTCGAGCGGGTAGTCGCCGGAGAGGACGGCATCCTCGAGGGTATCGAGGAAGGCTCCCTCATCTTGGACATGAGCACCTCCTCGCCGACCCTAGCCCACGAGCTAGCGGAGCAGGCAAGCGAGCGGGGCGTGGGCATGCTGGACGCGCCGGTCTCGGGTGGGGACGTTGGGGCGATAGGGGGGACGCTCTCTATTATGGTCGGAGGAGCAGAGGAGGACTTCGAGCGCGCCAAGCCGCTATTCGACGCGATGGGCGCGACCGTTACCCACGTGGGGCCGGCTGGCGCGGGCCAGCTCGTCAAGGCGGCGAACCAGATCGTCGTGGCGCTGGTCATCGAGGCGGTCTCCGAAGCGCTGGTCCTGGGCGCTAAGGGCAGGGTCGCGCCGGAGAAGGTGTTGGACGTGCTCTCGGGGGGGCTGGCCGGTAACAAGGTGATGGAAGTCAAGCGCGAGAAGTTCCTGAGCCACGAGTTCGAGCCGGGCGGCAAGGTCGAGTACCACCGCAAGGACCTCGGGATCGCGCTTGCGGCGGGCCGCGAGTACGGCGCCGCGTTGCCGGTCACGGCCCTGGTGTGCGAGATGTTCGGGGCGCTCATCGCGAAGGGCCGCGGCGACTGGGACCATTCGGCCCTCGTCACGCTCCTCGAGGAGTGGGCCGGGCGGGAGGTCTGACGGTCTCGCTCACCCCGTCGGGCCGGAAGGATCTTGGCGGCTACCTTACGCCGCGCGCTCTATGCAGCGTTCGTCGTCGTTCCTGGGGCTGTTGACGAAGCGGCTCACGGGGTAGGCTTCCATCGCGCCGGCGGGGTAGGGTTCGAGCAGCGCGGCGAGCGTCTCCTTCTCGCGAAAATCGGGGTCGAGCCAGAGGTCGTGGTCTTCTTCGGGCAGGATCACGGGCATCCGGTCGTGTACCTCGCCGACCAGTTCGTTGGCGGCGGTGGTGATGATGGCGCAGGAACGTACCTCCTCCCCGTCTCCGCTCCAGCTCTCCCAGAGCCCCGCGAAGGCGAAGGGCGAGCCGTCACGCATGCGAATATAGAACGGCTGTTTGCCGTCTGCGGTCCTTTGCCACTCGTAGAAACCGTCGGCCAGGATGAGGCACCGCCGCCCCTTGAATGCCGCGCGGAAGGACGGCTTCTCCGGGACCGTCTCGGCGCGTGCGTTGATCATGCGGTTGCCTATCTCCGGGTCCTTCGCCCACGAGGGGATCAACCCCCACCTCAACATCTCCAGCCTTCGACCGCCGCCCTGGTGGTCGCCGGCGAGCACCGCCGCAACCTCTTGCGTCGGGGCGACGTTGTAGCGAGGCTCCAGGCCCGGGACGTTCCCGGTCACGCCGAACGTCTTTGTCAGAACGTCGGCCCGGCTTGTTAGCGTGTATCTCCCGCACATCTCTCTCGACCCTCCCGCGCGTGTGATCTTCCTTTCGAGGATATTGTACGGTCCTGCATCCGGTATCCCCACCGTCAGTTCCGGGCGGCCTCCGGTGGGGTAGGATGCGCGTGCAAGGTCGGTTCGGACAGGGAGGTTACATGGCCGGTCGGGTCGAGGAGATCTACGTCACGTCGGAGGGGAGCGCTGGGATGAAGCGCGTGGCGGAGATCAGGGCGATAGAGGGGTGCGGGCTGGAGGGGGACCGCTACTGCGAGGGGACCGGATACTGGACGCCCTTCGGCGACGTCTGCGAGGTGACCTTGATCGAGGGCGAGAACCTGGACGAGATCCGGTCCCAAACCGGCCTCCACGTCCACAACGGCGAGCACCGGCGCAACATGATCACCCGGGGCGTCAGGCTCGAGGACCTGCGCGGGAGGCGGTTCAGGGTCGGGGAGGCGGTCCTGGAGTACGATAGGCCGCGCCCGCCGTGCAAGCACGTCCAGGACCTCACCGAGCCGGGCATGACCAAGGCCCTAGGGAGGCGTGGCGGCATCTGCGCCAGGGTCGTCGAGGGCGGCACCATCCGCGCGAGCGACGCGATCGAGGTGCTGTGATGAGCGAGCTCGCGAACAAGACGTGCGTGCCGTGCAGGGGCGACGTTCCACCGCTGAAAGGTGACGAGCTCTCCGGGCTCGCGGCGCAGGTGCCCGAATGGGAGGTGGTCGAGGAGCATCACCTGAGGCGCCGGTTCCGGTTCAAGAACTTCCGGGAGGCTTTGGGATTCGTGAACAGTGTCGGTGAGCTCGCCGAGGAGCAGGGGCATCACCCAGACGTGAGCTTCGGGTGGGGGTACGCGGAGGTCACGGTCTGGACGCACAAGATCAACGGCCTCACCGAGAGCGACTTCGTCTTCGCGGCCAAGGTGGACAGGCTTTAGGAGGGCGATCCGGCGGGAGCCCCGGCGAGTCGCCCGGGGCGCAGGTTTCGGTTGGGCGTTCGCGGGCAAAAAGGCACTCGAAACGTGGCGGCGGAAGAGAGGAGGCGTGTTCATGGCCGAGGCCGAGCGGCAGACGAGGCAGGCCATCAAGGTCCGGCAGGTAACGGACTATCAGGCGTCGTGGACCGAAGAGGAACGCGGGGGTTCGGGATCATTCACGATCCAGTTGATCCTGGACGACGGCGCCGAGGAGTACGTCCTGCAACCCACGGTGAAGGACACGAAGCTGATCCGGGAGCTCCTGGACAACAGCGGGCCCGTTTTTTTCGACCTCGAGCGCAAGGTGCTGATACCCAACGATCTCCCCGTGGGCGGCTGATGCGTCCCTTCGGAGGTTTACCGGGGGTGCGTAGGGGTAATTAGGGTCGTCGTAAACCGGCCGAAAAAGCAGGAGGTGATAGGTGTCTGAATCGGAGCAGCAGACCCGGCAGGCGATCAAGGTCCGCCAGGTCACGCAGGCCCACTCGAACTGGAGCGAGCAGGAGCGCGGCGAAGAGGGCAAGTTCTCGTACCAACTCATTCTTGATAACGGCGCCGAGGAGTACGTGATCCGTCCCGTGACGGAGGACGCGAAGGTGATCCGGAAGCTCCTCTCCAAGAGCGGGTACGTGTCCTTCGACACGGAGCGCGGGGTCTTGATAGCCCGGGACCTTCCCCTCGGAGGTAGTAGGGCCCTCGTGGAGTAGCAAGCCACACGACGAGTAAACACGACACGGGAGGTGGTAGGTGTCTGAATCGGAGCAGCAGACCCGGCAGGCGATCAAGGTCCGCCAGGTCACGCAGATTCACTCGAACTGGAACGAGCAGGAGCGCGGCGAAGAGGGCAAGTTCTCGTTTCAGTTGATCCTGGACAACGGCGCCGAGGAGTACGTGATTCGCCCCACGTCGGAGGACGCCGACGTGCTCATAGACCTGTTCGAGCAGACCGACACGATCTACTTTGACATGGAGCGCGGGGTCCTCATCTTCGGCGACGTATCCGCGCGTTAGACCGCCCGCTCACGCGGGTTAGACAGCTTCGGGGTCCCTACGAGGGGCCCCGTTTTCTTGCGCCCACGCAACCGCCGGACGAGCAACAGGAGTATGCTCCCGTGCTCGTCGAGCACGAACTCGCCCCCATAGTAGAGGGGGTTGTAGCAGGAGATCGGGCTCGACCACCCCTAGTCGGAGATGGGCCGGAAAAGGGGCCGGGTGGCGTCCACGTGCCTTAGAAAGCCCGCTATCGTGTGCCCCCCACCCCAACAGGAACCAAGACAGGATGCGCCGCCGCGGTCGAATCGTCCGAGGCGCGGCGCGGTGTAGAGCGCGAGCAGCGTGCCCACGGGGACGATGGAGTGCAATGCTGAACCCGTGGCGTCGAAAGGCCCGCTGAAGTAGATGGCTTCGAGGCTCTCCTCATTTCCACATGGCGCCGTCCCGAACCCGATAATAAGCCTTCCCGGCAAGGAGGGCACATCCGGCAGCGCTGCCCCGACCGCGCCCGCTATCCCCGCCGCCCGCCCGGCCTTGACACCATGCTTGGCGAGGAACCACGTGTAAAAAGCGTGCGCGTCCGTGTGCATGGGCGGGATTGTATCCGGTCGGAGGGCGACCGCGAAGAACCGGCGCCCCCGAGGAGAGGACGCCGGCCGAAAGGACCTTTTGGTAGGGCTAGAACTCGAAGACTATGCGGCTGCGCTTCGAAGACCTGCGGCGCCGGCCGCTCCGGCGGAGGAGCAAGAAGAGCAGGAGGCCGCCGCCGAAGATGAGGAGGCCGGAGCCGGAGGTGAGGGCGGCGACCGCGCCGCTCTGGGCGGTCGCGCCGGCGACCCTTTGCTGGATCTCCTCGGGCGTGGCGGTGCCTTCAATGATCTCCTTGAAGTTCCGCAGGTCCTGGTCCACCATCACCTGAGGGTTGGCGACGAAGCGCGAGCCGACCTCACCGAGCCTGCCGCCGGGCAGGTCCCAGTACTGCATGGAGACCTCGACACGGGTACGCCCGGAGCCGACCTCCTGGAAGCGAACCTGTCCCGATGTCTCGATGTTGCCGTCCACGGAGTTCCAGGAGATCTGGCGGTTCTCCCGATTCTGCGTCGTCTCGGCGTCGAACTCCATCTTCACGCCCAAGGGGCCCTTGACCCTCCAGTGCGTCTTGCCCGGCCCGATGGGCCTCACCTCCTCGATGTTGGTCATGAAGCGAGGCAGGTTCTCCAGGGTGCTCCAGTAATCGTACACCCTCTCGACCGGCGCCTCGACCACGACGCTCGAATCTACCCGCTGAGCCATTCTCCTCTTGCCTCCTATCTCGCCTGCCGTCTTCGAGCGCTATGTACCCTGCGTGGGGTAGCCTTAACCGCTCGTGCCCCGGCGTCTCCTGCTCGAACATGCTCTTCGTCTGCTCTATCGGAAAGACTTTGCGCGCCACGAAGCCCTCCTCTTCTCGGTACGCCCAAACCCTGAAACGTAATCAAAGCGGACCCGCGGACGAGGGTCTTTGGACCACCGCGCCACGATCCCCACGCCGCGAACCGCGATCCTCGTCCTTCGGTCCGTACCACCACGCTCCGCGTCGGTATACTTCCCCGAACACGAACGAAGGGGGCGTCGTGCCTACATACGAGTTCTCCTACGAACGCTGCGGACCGTTCGACGGGCTCCTGCCCTTCGGGGAGCGGGCGAAGAGGCTCGCTGTCTGGGCTGCTGCTCCTCCCCCGCCCACCGCCTCTACTCCGTCCCGCGTGTCGTCTCCCTCTCCCGCGAGACGAAGACGGTGCGCCGCCTCAACAACGAGCGGAGCGCGTAACCCAAAGTGGCGGGACGCCCCGAGGGAGGATCCGGCGCGGCAGCGTCGCCCCGGCCGGTTCGGGGCGGGCGGCCCTGGCGGGTAGGCCACCAGGACCGGAGAAGCTACGTGTCCGGGGAGGCGCTACAAGCAGGTGCTAGTCGGCGCGCTGGTGACGATCGTCAACGTCGGCTACGGGACGATCCTCTACTCCTTCGGGGTGCTGCTCGGGGAGGGCGCGGCGGCCGGGGAGTTCGGCCGGGCCCTGCTCTCGGCCTCACTGGGGGCTGAGATCTTGGTCTCCGGCCTCCTGGCGCCGCCGGTCAGGACGCTGTGCGACCTGGCCGGGTCGCGGCGGGTGTTTATGGCGGGGTCCGTGTTCGGTGGTGCGGTACTGACCCTTTTCTCGCGGGCGACCGAAGGGTGGCAGGTGCTGACCGTCTGGGCGCTGCTCTTGGGACCGGCGATGGCCGGCTCGTAGAAGGAGCCGGCCTACGTGGCTGATAGACCAGTGGTTCGGCGAGCGGCAGGGCAGGGCTCTGGGGGCGTTGACGATGGTCTTGGGGCTCTCGGCCGCCGTCTTCATCCCCTCACACAATGGCTCGTCGGGTTCTCGGGGTGGCGTCCCGCGACGCTTGTGCTGGCGGCGGGGCAGCTCACGGTCGTCGGAGGGCTCTCCCTCCTCGTGCGCGACCGGCCTCGCGAGGAGGCGCGCGCGGAGCGGGCAGGCCCCAAAGCCGCCTACGCGGCGATGCTCGCCGGGTTCGGGCACACCGGACCGGAGCTTCTGGCTCATCGGGGTGGCGTACTTCCTCGGGCTGGCGGCGATGCACCTGATGCTGTCCCACCAGGTCGCGTACCTGCAGAACCTGGGCTTCCCGGCGGACGGGGTGGTGGCGGCGGTCGGGGCCGCGGCGGTCGTCAGCCTGTCGGGACGTTTCCTCTTACCCGCGCCCAGCGAGATGGTGCCCCCGCGCGCCCTGATCTCGGCGACCTTCGGGGCGCTCGCGGCCTCGGCGCTCCTCTTGCCGGGCGCGGATGAGCGGTGGCGCGTCTACCTGTACGTCGGCGTCTTCGGCGCCTTTTTCGGAGCAGTGTTGCTGATGTGGGCCGCGGCGATGTCGCGGCACTTCTCCGACGCGCTCTACGGCAGGCTCATGGGCCTGCAGGCCACCATGCTCGCGCTCGCGACGGCCGGAGGCCCCTTTCTGGCGGGCATCTTGCGCGACGCGACGGGCAGCTACGCGGTATCCTGGTTCGCCGCGGCCGCACGTTCGCCGCCGCGATCCCGGCGATCCTGGCCTCCGGACTCGAGGAGTGGCCCCGAACGGCGGACGTTTGAACCTCAGAGAGAGGAGATCCTCCCATGCCGAACCCCGAGGCGCTCGCCTTCGACGTGTACGGGACGCTGGTGGACCCGATCGGGATAAGCGAGCAGCTCGAACGACACCTGCCGGACGACGCCTCCCGCGTCGCGCAAGCCTGGCGCGAGAAGCAACTCGAGTACACCTTCCGCCTGACGGCGATGGAACGCTACGAGGACTTCGAATCGGTCACCCGCAAGGCCCTCGACCACGCCCTCGCCGCGACCGGCCAGCAGCTCGACGAAGACCAGAAGGACGCGCTCATGGCACGCTACGACGACCTGCCGACCTTCGACGACGTGGAGCCGGGCCTGCGGCGACTCGAAGAGGCCGGCCACGAGTTAGTCGCGTTCTCCAACGGCAGCCCGCGCATGCTCGGCGCCATCCTGGACAACGCGGCTCTGCGCCCACACTTCCCCAAAGGCTTCATCAGCGTGGACGAAGTGAAGATCTACAAACCGTCGCCGAAGGTCTACCGCCACGCGGCGGAGAGGCTCGGGCGGCCGGTCGGCGAGGTCCGGCTCGTCTCCTCCAACCCCTTCGACGTGATCGGGGCGGAGGCGGCCGGGATGCGAGTGGCGTGGGTGAACCGCTCCGGAGGAATCTTCGACGCTCTGGGTACGCGCTCCGAAGTCGTCGTGAGCACCCTCGTCGAGCTCGCGGACGTTCTCGGAGCGCAGCGCCGTTGAGCAACAGGCTTCGAGTCCTTGCCGATACCTGAAGCCTGTAACCTGACGCCTCCAATTACATGGAGATGTCCAGGGGGAGCAGGGCGCTCACGAGGGGGTTCGGCACGTCTACCGTCTGGCTGATGCGCAGGTCCACCGCGACGCTGCACAGGGCATACGCCTGCTGGCGCGAGAAGCCGCGTGTCTCCAGGTGCCCGATCATGTTCAACAGAGTGTTCCTGGCCGCCAGCGTGAGGTCCTCGCCCTCGTTCGTGCCGTCCTCCCGCACACAGATGCCGGTAGTGGCGAAGAAACGGCGTGGCGCGGCCATCTCCGGCGCGGTGAAGTAGCCGTCCCGGAAGAACTGCAAGTCTCTGATCCCTAGCCTCTCGGCCTCGCCCTTGCGCAGGCCGAAGCGGACGTGGACGCGGCTCCTCATCTCTATCGCCGTTCCGCACGCCTCGCAGTCGCCCTGGGCGAACTGGACGCCGCCCGGCGAAACCAGGGCGCCCTCGGTGTAGACCGGCAGGAGGACGGTGGTCCCCGGCGAGATCTGATTTATGTCTATGTTCCCGGCCGTCTCGCGTGGCGATATCGTCCGCAAGCCCTCCCCGGCGATGGGCTCCCCCTCTGGCACCGCCCCCGCCGGCTCCGGCGGCAGCGCGAACCCGCCCCGCTCCGCCAGCGCCGCCTCCCTCTGTGTGGCGCGCCTGCGCAGCTCCGCGCTCGGCGCCAGCCCGAGGACGCCGGGGCGTGGGTTGCAGCGCACGCGCACGCCGGGTAACTGCTCCGACTCCGCGTACTCGTTGCCATGTAGCCGCCAGTGGACGATGAACGGGTCCGGGAAGTAGTCCCGCAGGAAGCCGAAGCCCGGCACCTCGGCCGTGTAGCCCCACGCCTCCCAGGGGTCGGCCTCGATGTCCACCACGAGCAGGTCCCCCGGCTCCACCCCTTTCACGTACACCGGCCCCATCAACGGGTGGACGGGGCCCAGGTCCAGGTTAGCCGCGTCCGCATTCTCCGAGCCGGCGTTTAGCTGCCCGTCGAAGGCTTCGCGCGTCTCGTACACGACGAGGTCGCCCGGGTCCGCCTCCACGACCGGTTCGATCGCCTCGTGCCAGCGGTTGTGGCCCGTGTTGGGCTCCCCGGCGAGCGGCCTCGACGGGTCTATACCGATCACGTGCTCCTTGGGCATCCCTCTCCTCCTCGCGCCGCGCTCTTTGCCGCGTCCGTGTTCCTATAGATCCCGGCCCCACACCACCCCCGGGTCCGCGGCTCTCCGTTCGGCTACAACCCACCCTGCCCACGGTGAAAAGGGGAGATGTGAACGAGCACGAGGTTTTCGATCTCGGCGACGTCGTGTTGCGGATGGGCGCCACGCTGCGCGACGCCAAGCTCGCCTACAAGACGTACGGGACGCTGAACGAAAGCAAGACGAACGCCGTCGTCTACCCGACGTGGTACTCCGGTCGGCACTGGGGGAACGAGTGGTTCATCGTAGAGGGCATGGCCCTCGACCCCAACGAGTACTTCATCATCGTCCCGAACATGCTCGGCAACGGGTTGTCGTCTTCCCCGTCCAACACGCCGCCGCCTTACGAAAGGCCCGGTTCCTCCCGCGCATAACGGTTTACGACAACGTCTCCGTGCAGCACAAGCTCGTCATGGAGAGGTTCGGGATCGAGCAGCCGGCGCTGGTGACCGGTTGGAGCATAGGCGTGGGGCAGAATTACCAGTGGGCCATGAGCTATCCGGAGATGGTGCCCAAGATCGCGCCTTTCCGCGGCTCGGCGAGGACCAGCCTGCACAACATCGTGTTCCTCGAAGGCGTCAAGGCCGCCCTGATGGCGGACGACGCCTACAACGGCGGCTGGTACGACGAGCAGCCGACCAAGGGCCTGCACGCGATGGCCCGAGTCTACGCCGGGTGGGGATTTTCGCAGGCCTTCTACTGGGACGAGGTGTACCGGGAGATGGGCCACTCTTCTTTGGAGGACTTCCTCGTCGGCTTCTTCTGAGAGGGCTTCTTCCTCGACGGGCGCGACGCGAACAACCTGCTCACGATGCTCTGGACGTGGCAGAACCGCGACATAAGCAAGGCGCCCGGCTTCGAGGGCACCTGCGAGGAGACCCTGACGACGATAGAGTCGAAGGCCATCGTCATGCCCGCCGAGAAGTACCTCTACTTCCCGCCCGAGGACGAATGGTACGCCGTCGAGCGCATGAATAACGCCGAGCTGCGCGTCATCCCCGGTGTCTGGGGCCACTTCGCCGGGGGCGGCATGAACGATGAGGACACGAGGTTCATAGACGCCACGCTGAAGGAGCTCTTGGCGAGCTAGCCAGCCGGAGCACCAAGAGGGATACGTGGTTCACTGGTGACAGCCCACTGCTGGTTTTGGCAGGTTGACCCCATACTAACCGCCAAACGGCCTCCCAGAGAGTCCCTCGCCCTGCTCGGCGTCCAGCTCGAAGCGACCGGTCGCTCTCCATCGACGGTATTATTACTTTGCCAGGACGGCGGAACCTGTGGGATGCTCGTGATGGGGGTAACGTGGAGGGGTTGAGCCGGGAGGAGATAGAAGAGGCGGTGCAGTATCACCATCCGGAGAAGACGCTCGCGGCGCTGCCGACGAAGCCGGAGGTAAATGACCAGACGCTCGCCCCTTTCTTCAGGACGGACGCCGGCACCTACAGAGAGATCAAGGACGCCTTCACCGAACGCGCCCACCGTTGCGCCAGCGAGCTTCTCCGGGACGCGCGGTTCGCTGATCTCGTGGACCGGTTGCCGTTCGAACCCGAGACGGCCGTAGTGGGGCTCGGGGACAGCATCACCGACGACCTCCAATCCTGGTTCGAGATCCTGCGCCACCTCCTCACCGAGCGCCGCCCAGACGAGGGGATACGCCTCGTCAACTCCGGCATCTCGGGTGATACCACGTCCGGGCTCTTGAGCCGCGTCCTGGAGGTGTTGGAGGAGGACCCGGACTGGGTCCTGATCCTGATCGGGACGAACGACGCCCCCTTCGTCCGCGAGCCCCCCACGAAGACGCTCGTCAGCCCGGAGGAGACCGCCAAGAACCTGCGCGCGCTCCGCGACCTCGTCAAAGCCCGTAGCGGAGCACGCCTCGCGTGGATGACGCCGCCACCCGCGATCGAGGACCGCACGGCCGAAGCCCCCGCCGGACAACCGGTGTGGCGCAACGCGGACCTGGCGGAGGTGGCGAGGCTCGTCCGCGAGGTGGCTGGGGAAGACCCTCTGGTCGACCTGTGGGAGGCTTTCGGCCAACCCGCCGAGCCGAAGTTCCTACTTCCGGACGGCCTGCACCCGAGCCTCGCCGGCCAGAAGGCCATAGTCGCCGCGCTCGTCGAGCGGTTGTTGGTGTCCGATCCTGGCTAATCTCGATCGTACCTGGCTTGGCCGGCGAAGCTAAGGCGCGAGGAGTGGGCCGCCTCGGGGCCGTCGAGCATGGCCTTCACGAGCGGCACCTCGAGGAAGGTGTCCGGGATGACCCGGAAGCGGAACACAGCGAGGACAGTCCGGATCTCTGCCCGGGTGGCCGTGGCGGCTCCAAACCTCCTCAAAGAGCTCCGCGAGCCGCCCGCCTCCTCGGGCCTTCTTCGAAGACTTGTAAGGCGTTAGCATAAGCAACCCCCGGTCGCCGAGCCGTTCGGCGAGGTTTGGGTCGTGGTAGTTCCTATCGCCCAAACCCCAACCCTCCGTACCCTCGAGCAGTCTTATACAACGTCAGGTCATGGACGTTCGCGGGAGCCCTGGCGGCAGAAGATAGTACGATGTAGCTCCTTCAAGGCCGCGGGCCACACTCCGTAGTTCCGCCGGAAGTAGGCGTAGAGACCCCGGTCGGTGTCAATACCCAAGATATCCAAGAACTCTCCAGCGATCTCGATCGTCAGAGCCTCTGAGTCCGAGAGCTTAGGCTTCGGACCACGCTGGCGCAGAGGCTGCTCGCCTTCCAACCAGTCCTCTACCGTACAGAAAACGGCGACGATGAAGGTGCCGACGTCTATAAGAGACCTCCACTATACGTTAGGCACTAACGGTAACTCAG
>JADDPV010000241.1:1702-6339 GCA_016781705.1 Rubrobacter sp. | reverse complement strand
GCTCTTCTAGCCAGCTGCGGCGGCTGCACGCGACGAAGACCTTCCCAGGATGTACCAGTCGGAGAACCAGGGCGGAAGAGCCGTGTCTTCGGGCTTCGGGCGAAGATGATCTCTATTAGTCGCCCGGACCTTCTCGAGCCGAACGTACCATGTCCTCCGTGGAGCGGGGCTCTACGCCCGCCCCTGCCGGGCCGGACGGCCATGGTACCCTCGATGGGAGGGGCTATTCGACGGGCGCGTCGGACTTTCGGGAGCCTGCGTCCTGGCGTCGCTTGCGGTCGGCGGCGTCTCCCAGCAGCACCCCCGCGACGGCAAACGCGCCTCCGAGGAGTTGCGCCGCGCCAACAGGCTCGCCCGCCAACAGGGCGAACCCCAACCCGACGACCGGGATCAGGTTGACGTAGAGCGCCGCGGCGCTCGCGGGCACGTGCCGGAGGGCGTGGTTCCACAAAAACATGGTCAGGGCCGAGGCCGCGGCCCCCAGGTAGACCAGGGCGAGCCATCCCCCTAGACCGAGCCGCGGCGCGCCGAAGAGGAGGACCTCGCCCGTGGCGAGCGGGAGGAGGAAGAGAAGCCCCGCGGCGAAGCTCGCCGTCGTGGCGACGGACGCCGGGTAACGCTCGCCGCTCCTCAAGGCCCTTCCCTGCGCCGCGTAGGCCCCGTGCGCGACCACGCCGCCCACCATGAGGACGTTGCCCAAGAGCGCCCCCGAACTCTCGCCGGAGGGGGTCGTGCCGCTCACCAGCAAGACGCCGAGGACGGAGAGGCCGATGCCCAGGAGCCGCGGCGGCGGGATGGGCTCCCTCAGGAACACGAACGCCAGGACGGCCGCCGCCACGGGCACCCCGGCCGAGATGAGGGCGGCATTGGCGGCGGAGGTGAAGACCAGCGCCAGGTTCTGCAGCCCGTAGTACAGGGCGACGCCCGTGAGGCCGAAGAGCAGGAAAGTGGGCTCGAGGGCGAGCCGGAGACGGAAGCCGCGCCGGTAGGCGAAGGGCAGGAGGACCCCCAAACCGATGCCGAAGCGCAGCACCGTGATGGCGAAGGGCCCGGCCTCCGCGAGGACCGCTTCGGTGACGACGAACGTCGAGCCCCAGATGGCCATGGTCAACGAGAGGGAGAGGACCGCCACGCGGCGCCCGCCACCGGACCCGAGGTTCCCTTTCAACCGTTTACGTCCTCCCATTCGTGCTTAACTATCTGATCGGCGGCGATCCCCTCCAGGATGCTGGCGTGCAGCTCGCTCGGGGAACTCTGTGTGTGCTTCGCACCGCTCGGAATCCCGCAGACGGCGGGTGGTGATCCGGCCCTGAGCGGACAGCACGCTTCTCGTATGACGGTCCTGGCGCTCGAATTCCGTGCGCGACAGACGGTCACGCGCTCACCCCCGGTGACCATTGAGGGAGATGCGGGCTGCTCGCGGGAGAGAGCCCCCTCCACGGCGTACTCCTCGATCAGGCGCTTGAGGTGCTTGGCGTCCACGGTCTCGTACTCGATCAGCTCCTTGCTGAGCTTGTCCAAGAGAACGCGGTTCCTGACCAAAAGGTCCTCGGCTGTGTCGTAGGACTCATCGACGATCCTGCGGATCTCCTTGTCTATCTGGAAGGCGATCTCGTCCGAGTAATCCGGCTGATTGTTGAAGTCCCTTCCCATGAAGACCTGCCCCTGCTGCTGGCCCAAGGCCATCGGCCCCAGCTTCTCGCTCATCCCGAAACGCGTGACCATCTGCTTGGCGGTCTGGGTCACCCTCTCCAGGTCGTTTGAGGCGCCCGTTGTGACCTCGTCGAAGGTTACCCTCTCTGCGGCACGTCCCCCCAGCATCATCGAGAGCTGCGCCATGAGCTGGCTGCGGCTCATCATGAACCTATCCTCCGTAGGCAGGCTCATCGTCACCCCCAGAGCCTGCCTTCTAGGGATGATGGTGATCTTGTGCACGGGGTCGGCCTCGGGCAGCAGCGCCCCCACGATGGCGTGCCCGGCCTCGTGGTAGGCCGTGATCTCCTTATCCGAGATCAGACGCGTCTTTCTCTCAGGACCGGCGATCACGCGGTCTATGGCCTCCTCCATCTCGGCCATGTCTATCTGGCCCTTGTCGTGCCTGGCGGCCAGGAGCGCCGCCTCGTTCACAAGGTTCGCCAGGTCCGCGCCGGTGAACCCGGGCGTGCTGCGGGCTATAGTTTCGATATCCACATCGCCTGCGAGTGGCTTGCCTCTTGTGTGAACCCTGAGGATCCTCTCCCGCCCCAGCAAATCTGGCGCGTCGACCACGATCTGCCGGTCGAAGCGCCCGGGCCTGAGAAGTGCCGGGTCGAGGATGTCGGGGCGGTTGGTAGCAGCCAGCATGATGATGCCGCTCCTGGAGTCGAAGCCGTCCATCTCGACCAGGAGCTGGTTGAGGGTCTGCTCTCTCTCGTCGTGGCCGCCCCCCAGGCCCGCGCCGCGCCGGCGTCCCACGGCGTCGATCTCATCTATAAATACAATCGAGGGAGAATTCTGCTTGGCCTGCTCGAAGAGGTCCCTCACCCGAGAAGCCCCGACGCCCACGAACATCTCGACGAAGTCAGAGCCCGAGATGGAGAAGAACGGAACCCCCGCCTCCCCAGCCACGGCGCGCGCCAGGAGCGTCTTGCCCGTCCCCGGAGGTCCGGTGAGCAGCGCTCCCTTGGGTATCCTGGCGCCGAGCTTCTGGAACTTCTGCGGAGCCTTGAGGAACTCCTTGATCTCGATGAGCTCCTGGACGGCCTCCTCGGCACCTGCCACGTCGGCGAAGGTGACCTTCGGCTGGTTCATGCTCATGCGCCGCGCGCGGCTCTTGCCGAAATCTGTCATCTTGCCGCTCTGGCTGGCGCCCTGCGCCGGCCTCATGATGAACAAGAAGAGCAACAGGATCAAGACGAAGGGGGCCATCGTAACGAGCGCGCTGGTCCAGAAGCCGATGTTCTGTGGCTTGGTGGTGAACGGTATGCCGGCCTCGTCGAGGACCGCGGCTATGTCGTAGCCCTCGGGGTAGGAGTACTCGAACTCTTGTGGCTCGCCCCCACCTTCCGGCTTGAGCACACCCCTGACCTTCTGACTCTCGTCGTAGACCGTGAGTGGCCCCGGCTCCAGATCGGGACCGCCGGCGCCGGACGACGAACCTCCCGGCGGCTGGTGGAACTCCGGGGGACTCGCTACTGGCTGGTTCTCGCCACTGGTGGCGGGCCGGTCTTCCTCGGGATCCAGGGCGAAGGCCCTGTTCTCCACGGCTTGCTGAAACTCCCGGGAGTTGAGCTCCTTGACGTCCGGGTCCTCGGCCGAGAGCGCGCTGGCCAGGATCACCGCGAACACCATCAGGATGAACAGGTACAGCGGCCCGCTACCCTTCGAGAATGCCAAGGTTCGCCACCTCCTCCCCCGGCCGATTGCGGTGGTTGTTCGGCCGGCGAGCCGGACGTTTTTGTGCGGGATCCTTACGCGCCTTGCTGCGGCTTCGCTCTTGCCGGGCAGCCCGGTGCTCCCGTGACTCCGGCCGTAGCCGGGTCTTCTCGGAGACCGGGCCGCCCACCTCGGTAACTCGGGCGTCGATCCACTGGGCGCCATGATAGCGGGCCACCGAGACGCGATGGTTGCCGTCCACGACGAAGTAGGCCTCCCCGATCTTGTAGAGCTCGACGGGCGGCAAATCCTCGCCCCGGTGGTACGCCCGGTCAATGCGCTTCCACCTCTCTCCCACGCTCGCCCTGGCGGGCAGAAAGGACCGGTCGAAGTCGCTCCAGCGCCCCACGCTGCCAACGATCTTCTCCACCTCCACGGCCCTCGTCCCCAGGCAGGTCCGGTTGTTGGCCCACAGCGCTCTTCTGACGTCGTCGAAGGAGAGCAGCCGGTTCAGAGCAGGCTCTCTGCGAAAACCGGCCAACGCTCTCCGCACAAGAGCCCGGCGCCTGGCGCGGGAGAAGTCGCTGTCCACCTGCTCGTTGAGGTTCATGTATGGGATCATTCTCTGACTCCTTCTCGCGAGGTCCTCTTCAAAAACAGAGAAGGGACCGGAATCCCTTCTAGGACCCCGGCCCCCTGATGGTCGGCCCGACCCCTAGGCGCGAGGCGCCCTGCGCACCACGCTCCGGCGTCCGCGCGAGCCGTGCTCGTCGAAGACCTCCTCGGTGGTCAGCAAGACCAAAGGCGCTTGATGCGCTTCCAAATGGTCATGTGTCTTACCTCCTTCTCAAATCGAGAGTTTCAAATCATGATCGTCAGCCAGTTTGTCGGCGGACGGATCTGGTGCGGCCTTAACCCCTGGCTAGGTACCGCTTGCGCGTCGTAGACTCCTTCTGCTTGCGCTGCTCGCGCCCCTTCTCGCCAGCCTTGCCGGTAAGCTCCGCCGACATGCGCTTGAAGATGCCCTTCATCAGCTACTCACCTCCTTCTCGGCCAGGATTCCAGATTGCATTCATATTATATACACTTTGTATGTATCTACAATTAGCAGCTATATGCAAACCGTGAATTATCTCTCAATAGTGGTGGCTCGCGAGCCGCTCAACACCGCATCTCTGGAAATACTGGGGATCGTCCTAGGTCAGCATCCATATCGCGGCGTCAAGCGCGGTGAAAGCGCCGACCAGCACGAGCGTGAGCCCGATCAAGCGCCCCCCACGATT
>JADDPV010000241.1:0-1578 GCA_016781705.1 Rubrobacter sp. | reverse complement strand
CGAGGCGCTGCCACCCCGGAGGATCGTCGCGATCCCCCACAGGCTCATCAGCGCCCACGCCCCTTCTAACAGGATGAACCCCGGCTGCCAGGCTATGACCGCCACGACGGCCAGCGCCGCGGAGCCCAGGAAGTTCGCGACCTGGTAGGAGAGCTTCGACGTATCCACGAGGCCGAACTGGCTGGCGGCGTAGGCCCCCAGTATCGCCAGCGCTCCCAGAACCGAGATCATTTGCAGCACGTCGTTCTCCTTACCTATTAAATTCACACGCAAGACGACTTCCGCACAGACCCTCCCGGGCCTTCCCGCGTTCGGTGGCCTTCGGCCTGAGGCGTCTCGTTCTACCTTTAAGCCGTGGAGCGGCGATTCATGAGGCCATCCAAAAGGCGCTCCATGGCGCCCCAGACCTCGTCCCTCGCCGCCTCGGGGTCCTCGGAGGCGGCCACGAAGAATGCCGCCTCGAGTAGCGCGCCGTTGATCAGACGTGCCAGCGGTCTGACCGGCTGGGGCTCCATGAGGCCCTCCGCGATGAGGGACTCGAGCCCCTCCTCGATGTTGCCCACCGCGTGGCGGGCATCTATCTCGTGCCACTCCCAGCCCAGCACCGAGGGCCCGTCGAGGAAGAACGTGCGTCTCATCTCCGGGTTGAGGGCAGCGTCGAGGAAAACGCGGTATCCCGCCATCACGGCCTCCGGGAGGCCAGACTGCGCGCGTTCTGCTTCCTCGATCTTCTCGTCTATCTCGCCCTCCATCTCGTCGACCACCGCCCGGAAGAGATCCCTCTTGTCCTCGAAGTGGTGGTAGAGCGCCCCGCGCGTCAGCCCCGCGCGCCGCACGATCTCCTCGGCGGCCGCTCCGTGATAACCTCTCTCGGCGAATACGGAGCGCGCCGCGTCGAGCAAGGCCCGCCTCGTGGCCGCCCTCCTCTCCGCCTGCGTGCGCCGCTCCCTGTTCTCATCTACATTCATGCAGTATGTATATTGCTATCGAGAGCCAGAGACGTCAAGGGGTGGGCCGACGGGCGTTGGTGCGATACGCCCGGCGCGGTCTGTCGCGCCGACATGGCCGGTTCTACGACCACGAACGAGATACAAGGGCCGGAGCCCGTGAACGTAAGGACTCCGGCCCTGACCGTGCTTAAGCCCGGAAGAACGGGACGCTGGTGCGCCCCCACAGGGCGAACGCTCGGCGAAGCCTTGCCATCAGCCGACTCACCTCCTTGGAAGAGACATCTAAAGAGAGATCTCTTAATAGCTCGACGTGGACTTGCCGCGTGCTTCCCTCGGAACGACCGGGCCACCGCCTTGCTGGGACCCGGATCTCTGGAACGCTCGACTGCCGCTCTAGGCCCGAGGCGCCCTGCGCACCACGCTCCGGCGCCCTCGCGAGCCGTGCTCGTCGAAGACCTCCTCGGTGGTCAGCAAGACCCAAAGGCGCCTCAACCGCTTCTTGATGCTCATATCTCTACCTCCGTCTTAAAACCTGATTATATGTATTTTATATATATTGTTACAATTGATTTATGTGCCTAGTGTGTGCACATTTTCCCTAGCGGCTCCGGACGAACCGTGCGCTATA